>DUZC01000013.1 GCA_013349735.1 Rhodospirillaceae bacterium | reverse complement strand
TCGTCCATTGCCACCAACGAAATCCTGCCAAAACTTAAAAAGGATCCCGGCTATTTGATTGAGAATGATCTGGAGCTGGTGTCCGACAGTTTTGCCCCAGGCAGTCCGGAAAGTCAGGGCGTCGGCATTTCTTGGAAAACGATGTCGGTGATCCCCTGGCCGGTACGCCAACGGGCCGGTTCAGACAATGCTCTGGGACGGATAAAATTTAACATTCCTAACGATGACGATATTTACCTTCATGACACCCCCAACCGAAAGGCGTTCACGCGCAATTTTCGGGCCTTGTCCCATGGCTGCGTTCGTGTCGAGAAGCCCGAGGATCTGGCCCTCTACGCATTGAAAGACAAGCAATGGTCAGGGGAAAAACTGGAGCAGGAAATCGATAAGGGAGAGACGCGCACCGTTAGTCTCGGTAAAAGCCTGCCGGTCTGGCTGCTTTATTGGACCAGCTGGGTCGATGGCGACGGCGTGCTCCAATTCCGCGATGATCTTTACGAGCGGGATCAGCGCCTGCTGGTTGCCCTTTCACAGCAAAACCGCCAGCTCCTGCAAAGGGACCGGGAACAAAAAACAAAACCACATCTCGTGCGTTGTGAAGGTTGCCGACTGCCTTAGAACAATGCTATTAGGGTTTTATAGAAAAGGCGGTCCAAAGGGGGAATGGATGGGCGCAAAGGTCTTGGTGGAGCCAGCGACTTGCTGAGCCGCCGACAGTTTCTGGTGTTTGGCGCCGCAGCGACAGCCTCCGCCGCCCTGACAACAAGCCCGGCCGAAGCCGCCCTTCACACGCGATTTGAGCGGTCCGTTGCGCTGCACAACACCCATACCGGTGAAAGCCTGAAGACGGTTTACTGGGCCGGGGGACGGTATCAGACCCAGGCCCTGCGTGAGATCAATCATATTTTGCGCGATCACTATAGCGGTACCGTCCATTCGATGGACCCTAAAGTCGTGGACCTGCTTTTTGCCCTGCAGCACCGCCTTGGAACCAGCAAGCCCTTCCAAATTATTTCCGGTTATCGATCCCCGCAAACCAACGCCATGTTGGCGTCCATGAGCGACGGGGTCGCCCAGCACAGCCTGCATATGGAAGGCAAAGCCGTGGATTTACGGCTTGAGGGGCTGAGCATAAGCCGGCTGGCCCGTGCCGCCCGCAGCCTGCATCTTGGTGGCGTCGGTTATTATCCCGAGTCTAACTTTGTCCATGTGGATGTCGGTCGGGTCCGCTATTGGTAAGACAGTCCCAATTTGGACAGGTCCAAAGGCAAGCCGATATAGTCCGAAGGACGAACAAAAGCCGAGGGGTCGGCTTTGATGCGCTGTAGATTCAGCAAGCCGGTTACCAGTTTGACCGGATGACCGTTTAGACTTGCTTCTCCGTCGGCCTTCATAAGAATCCCGTCACTGGTCATCCAGATCTGTCCGCTGAAGCCACCGGGTCCTTTACCCATGGGGCGGATTTGATAGCGGGTGGTTTTTTCATTGCCAATTCTTTCATGCCCCACCGCCTGGCGATCCAAAAGCACGCCGTCAAAGCCGCCGATCAAGGCTGCCAGAGCCTGAAAGCTGGTGCTGACATAAAGTTTTCGCTGGCTCCAAAGAACAGCCGCCTCGTCAATATCACGGCGTAATAACAAAATCTGATGGCCGGCAGCCGCATCAAACTCGCGCCGCTCATGACCTGGGCCATGGATGACCGTTCCCTGGAAACGACCCGACCCTGTGGTCAGGTAATAGTCAGCGACATAGTCCAATTTGGCGTCCAGCAATTCGGCAGCGGTCACCGTCACCGCCCAAGCCTGACCGCTTAGACCAAAAGAAAGCAGTAGCACACCGAGAACCCTGAAAATGAACGACACGATGACAGAATCCTTGCCTTGTTCGAGCCCGCTGTTCCCACAGCCGGCAGCCCATAAAGAAATACCACACTGGCGGTCAGCAGGCAGAGGAACTATACATTCCTACCCTTAATCTCTGTGCGGGGGATCAATGAAGTCCTTGTGGTCCGATCAAGCGGCTGAAGACATGATCAGCCATTATGCCAAAATGGGGCATGGCCGCGACATGGCCTTGCGCGTCTATAGCAGCCGGCTATTGGGCAATGATCCCCGACTGGTGCTGCATGGTGGTGGCAACACCTCGGTCAAAACCATGGTGCGCGACGTCATGGATGAAGAAATTGAGGTGCTCTGCGTCAAAGGCTCGGGTTGGGATATGGGCAATATCGAGCCGGCGGGCCTGCCAGCCGTACGCCGGGCCCCGCTGATGCGTCTGCGCCAACTTGCGGCCTTGAGCGACGAGGATATGGTCAATGTGCAACGGGCCAATTTATTGGACAGCAATGCCCCGAATCCTTCGGTCGAAACCTTGCTGCATGCGTTTCTCCCGCATAAGTTCATCGATCACACCCATGCCACTGCGGTTCTTAGCCTGATTGATCAGCCCGATGGCGCGGAGCGGGCGGCCGAGCTCTTTGGCTCGTCGATGGGCATTGTCCCTTATATCATGCCCGGTTTCGCGCTGGCCAAACGCGCCGTTGAGCTGTTCGAACAGGACCCCTCCGTCCAGGGATTGATCTTGCTTAAGCACGGCATTTTCACTTTTGCCGAGACCGCTAAGGACGCCTATGAGCGTATGATCTCCATGGTTGATTTGGTCGAGCGGACCCTTGACAAAACAAGAAAGACCCACTTTATTCCGGCCTCCCTGCCAAACAAGCCGACGCCCCTGGCGGCCATTGCCCCCATCCTGCGCGGGCTTTTGGCGGACCGACTCGAAGACCGCACCGTGCGGCGCTGGATACTGGATTTTCGGACAAGCCCAGAAATTCGGCGCTATGTGGATGGACAGGATTTGGCGCGGTACAGCCAACAAGGCGTCGTGACTCCTGACCACACCATCCGAACCAAAAACTGGCCATTGATCCTGCCCGCCGCTGACCCGGATCAATTGGCCTGTTGGGCCGATATGGCCAAGACGGCGATCGAAGCTTTTGCCACCCGCTACGCTGCTTATTTTGAGCGCCATAACATCAATGGCAGCAAACAGCAGCTTGATACCATACCGCGGGTGGTGCTGGTCCCGGGGCTCGGTCTGTTCGGGGTTGGCGCCTCAGCCAAGGACGCCGCGATCGCCGCCGATATCGCCGAAAATAGCGTTAACTGCATCACCGACGCCGAGGCCATCGGCACTTTCCAGCCGGTCTCCGAAGCGGAAATGTTTGCGCTGGAATATTGGTCGCTCGAGCAGGCCAAACTGGGCAAAGGCAAAGAAAAGCCGCTGGCCCGACAGGTTGTTGTGGTAACTGGCGGCGGCAGCGGAATTGGGGCCGCCACGGCGTTGGCTTTTGCCGGCGAAGGCGCCGAAATTGCCGTGCTGGATCGCGAAAAGGCGTCTTTGGTTGCAGCCCAATGCGGCAAAACCGCGCTGGGTCTAGAACTGGATGTTACCGACGATCAGGCTGTGCGGGTCGCCTTTGACAAAATCGTGGAACGCTTCGGGGGCATCGATATTGTGGTTTCCAACGCTGGCGCGGCTTGGCAGGGCACCATCGGCCTGGTTGACGAGGCGGTTCTACGCAGCTCCTTTGAACTGAATTTCTTCGCGCATCAACGGATCGCGCAAAACGCCGTAAGAATTATGCAAGCCCAGGCGACCGGGGGCTGCCTGCTTTTCAATGTCTCAAAACAGGCCGTGAACCCGGGCAAGGATTTTGGACCTTACGGTTTGCCGAAAGCGGCAACTCTGTCCTTGTTAAAACAATATGCGCTGGATCATGGCCGCGATGGGATCCGTGCCAATGGCGTCAATGCCGATCGTATTCGCAGCGGCCTGTTAAGCAATGAAATGATCACGGCACGGTCACAAGCCCGTGGCGTTTCACCGACGGATTATATGGCGGGTAATCTTCTCGGCCGGGAAGTCACCGCACGCCATGTGGCCGAGGCCTTCGTCTTTCTGGCCCGGGCAGAGCGGACGACAGCGGCGGTGCTGACCGTTGATGGTGGTAATATCGAGGCGTCGCTGCGATAAGGCATTGGCGTTGCGTGGGGAATCTGGCAAAAACACGACGCGCGCAAGGAATGGCGACCAGGACAAAGGTGTTCAATGGCTAGCGAGAACTCAGTCACGGAGACGGGCAATAATTTCGTCCGGGATATTATTCGGGCCGATCTTGAAGCGAAGCGACATAGTGAAATCGTCACGCGCTTTCCTCCTGAGCCGAATGGCTATCTGCATATAGGCCATGCCAAATCAATATGCCTGAATTTTGGCTTGGCCCAGGAATTTCAAGGTCGCTGCCATCTGCGCTTTGATGACACCAATCCCACCAAGGAAGAACAGGAATATATTGACGCCATCGAGCGTGATGTTCGTTGGCTGGGGTTCGATTGGGGAAGTCATCTTTATTACGCCTCGGATTATTTTGAACAAATTTATGCCTGGGCGGAATATCTGATCCAAGCTGGTAAGGCCTATGTGGATGATTCTTCGATCGAAGAAATCCGCGAGATGCGGGGCAGTTTGACCGAGCCCGGCCGGAACAGTCCATTCCGTGATCGGTCGGCTGACGAATCGCTGGATCTGTTCCGCCGTATGCGGGCGGGTGAGTTTCCCAATGCCAGTCGCGTTTTACGCGCGAAAATTGATATGTCGGCGGGAAACATCAATCTTCGCGACCCAGTCCTTTACCGTATCCTGCATGCCGAACATCCCCGCACGGGAACGCGCTGGTGCATCTATCCAACCTATGATTTCGCCCATGGTCAATCTGATGCCATTGAAGGCATTACGCATTCGATCTGCACCTTGGAGTTTGAAGACCATCGTCCCCTTTATGATTGGTTTATCGAAAATTTGCCGGTTCCGGCCAGACCGCGGCAATATGAATTTGCCCGCCTCAATCTGGATTACACTGTCCTGTCCAAACGCGTTCTGACCGAACTGGTGCGCCAGGGCCATGTCAGTGGCTGGAACGACCCCAGGATGCCGACCTTGGCCGGATTGCGCCGTCGTGGGGTTCCGGCGGCGGCCCTGCGCGATTTCGTTCGCCGTGTCGGCGTTGCCCGGGCCAACAGCCAAGTCGACGTCTCCATGTTCGATTTTTCAATTCGTGAAGTGCTTAATAAGACAGCCCTGCGGCGGATGGCGGTTTTGCGACCTTTGAAAGTCGTCATTGAAAATTATCCCGCCGACGGATCGGAAGACTTAGAGGCCATCAACAACCCGGATGATCCGGCAGCCGGCACGCGTCGGATTCGGTTTGGGCGCGAAATTTATGTCGAGCGCGATGATTTTATGGAAAATCCGCCGAAACAGTTTTTCCGTCTGTCGCCTGGCCGCGAGGTTCGCCTGCGTTACGCCTATTTCATCACCTGCCGCGAGGTTATCAAAGATGCCCAGGGCGAAGTCGTGGAATTACGCTGCAGCTATGACCCTGAGACCCGCGGCGGGAATGCGCCCGATGGGCGCAAGGTGAAGGCCACCCTCCATTGGGTGGCGGCGGCCGAGTCCATCCCCGCGGAAATCAGACTTTATGATCACCTGTTCTGTCGACCGGATCCGGGTGCCGCCGGTGATGTTTTCGCCGATCTGAACCCGGCCTCGCTGGAGGTTCTTTCCGGCTGCCGCCTTGAGCCCATCCTGGCTGAGGCCAAAGCCGAAGAACCGGTGCAATTTGAGCGTCTGGGCTATTTTTGTCGCGATACCGGTTCCGAGAGCCTCGTGTTTAATCGTACCGTTGGCCTGCGCGACAGCTACGCCAAGACTCAACAAACGGTTTAACCTCGATTATTCTGGGTAACCCAGGCTCAGCCATTCCGGGAAAGCGACGGCAATCAGCAAAGCGACACAAAGGGCCGGACCAAGCGGAAAAACCTCTCCACGCCCTGAGAGTCGCCAAAGCAAGCCCATAACCAGGCCTAACCCGCCGGCGACCACCAGGAAGGGGCCGATACCGCCAGGCCCAAGATAAAGCCCAGCCAAAGCGGCAAATTTGACATCGCCGAATCCCAGCCCATCGCGCCCGGTTAACCGACGAAAACCGGCCCGCGCCAGCCAGGGCAGAGCAAACCCAAACACAGCCCCTAGAGCACCCTCGGTTAAAGACCAGCCCAGGCAGCTGCGATAGGCCAGGGCGACAGGAACCAGGGCGAGCAAAACGACATTGGGAATGATACCGGCCTCGAGATCCGTCACAATGATCACTAATAACCCCAGAAAGGTGGCCGCCAGGCAAACCGCCATCATCAGATCCGCATGTGCCAGCCTGCCAGCCGCGACGAACAAGACCGCCAAGGCGAATTCCATGAGAGGATAGCGCCAGGGAATTGGCGCTTGGCAATGCCGACAGCGCGCACGGCTCACGAGCCAAGACAGCAGCGGCACCAGGTCGCGCGCCGACAGGGCGGTTTTGCAGACCGGACAACGCGAGCGGTCCACAGCCACCGGTTCACCACGCGGAAGGCGATAACTTACAGCCGAAGCAAAGCTTCCGAAAACCAGCCCAAATAGCGCAAAGAGCGCCAACTCAGGCAAATTAAAGGATGCGATCAACGCGGACTGCTTGGATAAACGCCGGGATGAACCTGAGCCGGCACCACGATAACCGGTTCGACCGGTGCCGCTTGTGGTGCAGGGGCGGCACTCTCGGGACTGGCCGGACTGGCCGAGGGTGCCGCCCCCACCGTTGCGGGCGCCGTCGCCACCGAGGGCGCCGAGCCCTGCCCCTTAGCCGAACGCGCCGATTTGCCGCGATGCGTCGCCTGGTGCGCGGATCGTTTGCCATGGTGAGCCGCCCTGGCAACGACCGGAGGCGGGGCGGGTGCCACAGCCGCTACCGGAGGCGGGGCGGGTGCCACAGCCGCTGCCGGAGGCAGAACGGCAGGTTGTGGTGGGGGCAAGACCGAGACCGGCGGCGAAACGGGCATGACGGGCGCAGCGGTTTGCATCGGCGTTGGTGTCTGGGCCTGAACGGGCGCAGCCAATTGCACCTGCGGGGCTGGTGTCGGGCTAACCGGCGGTATGGCGCGCTGAGCCGTTGCGGTCGAAGCCTGACCGCTGACCAGGGACTGCCCCGTCATTATATGCGCATGGCGCCACCAAGCCCAACCGGCGGCAGACGCCAGCAGCAGTCCGACGGCCACAGCCGCCGTCATCATCAGTCCTCTTATAGCGAATACGCGCCCGAAAAGAGCAGAAAACGACCATCCGCCAGATGACTTGAACAAACCCGGCGTATCTTTGATGGCTTCCCTGACATGAGCACGCTGAACGGTCGGCGACCCTGCGGAAAAAGCAACCAAAAGGCTCTTGTCCGCCAAAATATTGACAATCCTGGGGATCCCCGCGCTGGCCTGAGCAATCGCCGTCAAGGCACTTTCAAGGAAGATTTCATAGTCCATACCCTCGCGACGCGAGACCCGAATGCGATGCGCGATATAGTTCCGTGTTTCAAACATCGTCAGCGGTTTGGTGCTGAACGAGAAAACCACCCGTTGGTTCAGCTGCCGTAGCGAAGGATCCCGCAGCAGTTCATCCAGTTCCGTCTGACCAAACAGGACAATCTGCAATAGCTTGCTGGTCTCAGTCTCCAGATTGGAAACGAGGCGGATCGCCTCGAGTCCTTCTTTGCCAAGATGCTGAGCCTCGTCGACCACCACGACCGCCAATCGGCCTTTGCTGTGCTCCTGAACCAAAAACCGATTAAGAGCGGTATAGGCCGAGGCATCCTTACTGCCGACGGCTATACCAAACTCAGAGCAGACCGCCCGAATAATGGATTGGGTATCCGCCTGTGGTGCATTGATATAGGCGACGGCATCGGTATCAATCAATTTGTTGACCAGCAAACGACAGAGCAATGTTTTGCCGGTTCCAACCTCGCCAACAATTTTTATGATGCCCGTATCGCGGCGCAGCGCGAAATCCAAAGAGGCAATGATATTGGCGTTTTCCTGGGTCGGATAATAATAATCTGTATTTGGTGTCAGTGCGAAGGGATGATCTTTAAGTCCGAAATGCGCGAGATAGGGCATTCTATTTACCTTCCCTGCAGGTAACGCAGGCGCCGCCGAATTTGCTCAAGAGGGATCGGCAACCCTTCTGAGGACCCAAGCATGGTGATGGCCGCCTGATAAGAAGCTGCGGCCTCAGACGCCATGCCAGCACGATCCTGCAAAATAGCAAGATTCAATCGATAGAGCCCGTTATCCGGCGACTGTGCAATGGCATTGTTCAGGGCGGAAATTGCCGCTGAAACATTGCTATTTGCCGCCTCAATATTCGCGATCTGAGCGCCAATCGGACTAAAGCCGGGATGACTTTTCTGCAAAGCCCGCAACTCCAACAAAGCCTGTTCCGGAGCCTGATCCGCGACGATAGCCGTCATATTGGTTAGTGCCTCAGGATTTTCGGGGTCAATAGCCAAAATCTGACGATAGCTATCACGGGCTTGATCCAGATGCCCTAATTTATGTTCAGCCGTGGCCTTACCCAAAAGCAGAGAGAGATTGGCCGGCGCCAGCTTCAGGGCCTTCTGGTAAAGGCTGAGAGCACCCTCATACTGACCATGCATCAATAATTCGTAAGCAGAGCCCGCCGTTTCTCGGTCGACCGGGACCGTCACCGCCACATTGACGGCCGTATTGCCGTCAGCCCCTGTCAGATTGGGCACGGACCGGGTTCGATCAACATGCACCTGGTCCGCAAGAACCGGCGCATCATGCTGGCGGCGGATGCGATCGAGAAGAGCCGGCAAATCCTCTTCGCCGGGCGCGACTTCTTTCGGCAAAGGCGTTGGCTGCACGGGCCCCCGCTTGAGGGCGTGCGGTGCCGCCGCCTGTTTGGGGGCCGCTATTCGAGGATGTTCTGGAGCCGGAGCTGGCGGCGGAGCCGGAGCCGGAACTGGAACCGGAGCCGCAACGCCCCCAGGTGGGGGCGTGGTCGCGACCGGCGACTGGGAGGGCAGAAGGGCGGCCACTGGCGGCGATGCGGCAGGGACAGCCCCCGCCGGATTGCCGCCGGGCAGCTCGACGGCCGCGGCCGGAGCCGGAACCGGAGCCGGCGCAGCGGGGGCCTGCTGGTCCGCCGGAATCGCTGTTACCACCGGCGGCGGCACAGCTTGTGGGCTGCTATTCTTGGCAGGCTGCGGCCTTTCTATGCGCTTGACCGGTCCGTTCTGCACATTGCCCGGCGGCAAAGGGGGACCTGAGGCTAAGTCATTTGCCACTTGGTCAAGCATAGAAAAGAGATCGTCGCCAAAGAAAATAAAACCGCCAACGAACAGAAGAACAGCCAGACCTAAGGCCAAGAGAATCCTAAGCCGCTTCCCCAGCCCAGCTTTCGCAGGACCAGAGGGAGCAGCCCCGGCACCACCACCATGATCGCCACGACGAGGTTCCCGGGCCTTAGCAGCTTTAGCCAAGGCCTTAAAAAGGACACTCATTTTTCCGTTCCGAACATCTTCAACGAAGACAAACCCCTAACACATTAACTGTGGGTCAAATGAACCCGAAACACTTCTGGCGGGCTAGCAATATTTTTCATTTTTGGTACGCCTATGCTTTGGAAGCCAGCCTCGACTTTGTTCTTCACATGTTCATAAACATCAGCAGAAATCGAAATGCCGCCCGGCTCGGTTATCGATTCCATTCGTGCTGCGATATTGACCCCTTCGCCGAACACGTCTTTGGCGGTGACAATAACCTCGCCACGATGAATACCAATACGGATCTTTAACTGATCATTGCCCGGCCGTGGTTTGTTAAATTTATACAGTTCTTTCAGGATCGCTACGCCGCAGCGCAGGGCGTCCAAGGGCTCTTCGAAAATTACCATGAAAGCATCGCCGATGGTTTTGATCTCTTTGCCACGATTAGTTCCAATCGCGCGGCGGACGATGGTGTTATGCTCTTTCAAAAGGGCATAAGTGGCCGCCTCGTCCTTTTCCATCCTGGCGCTGTAACCGACGATATCGGTCATCATAATAACTTTGAACTGCTTCTTTTCGTTTTCAGCCCGCTCAACATTGAAGGGCTGTCCGGCCCCGCCTACCCCGGCTGTTCCGCGACCTTGACCCGAACGAGCCGTCGCCTTTCCGCCACCCCGCATGGCCCGGATGATCCCGCCAAGGATCGTTACCGGCAGCCAAATCGCCAAAATTGCGATGAAACTGACGATATTGCCAACCGTACGGACAGGAAACAGGGCGTGGACTTGTTCATTTCTGGAAATAAAATAAAACAAACCGCCATAAACGAGCAGCCTGACCAGTTTGCCACCGATGCCGCCAAGAAATATCCGCAACAATAAGCAAAAGAAAACCACCCCACCGGCCATGGCTGCCAATTGTGGGTCATAAAAATACTGCGCGGCCTGCCAAGTCGCCAAAAGATACGCCGGCACGGCGTTAACATAGGCGAGAAACAAGGCTTGCATGAATGACACTGCCCCTTACGGAGATCGGCGGCTAACCTTAGCAGGCATCGTTAGGACGGGAAACCCTTTGCTTGGCGACCGGCTCTTGGTCCAAGTTGTTTTTCTGCGGTTATGCCAATTCGGCCCTCAGGCGCCCTTCCAAAACCAGCAAATCACGTTTTCGGTCTTTGAGCCGCCTTACGGGCACGCCACCATAGATCCCCCAAGGCTCCAGCGATTGCACGACCAAAGACAAGGCGCCGATCGCACATCCTTCGGCAATCTCGACCCCTGGCAATATTACAGATCCGGCACCAATAATCACATGACGCCCAATCAAAACCGGCGCCTGCTTAACTGATCTATAGGCGCTTGGCACGGTTGGGTTCGTCAAAGTTTGTCCGCTGTAATCGTCACTGCCACAGAAGATTTTAACGCCATGCGACAGGCCGACAAAATCGGACAGTTTCAGAGATTCCGTGGCAGCGAGATAGGAGGACCCCGCGATATGAATGTATGAGCCAATGGCTATCAAAGAAGATGCCTTGATCGTCACAAATTCATCAATGCGCACATTGTCCCCCAGCGAGATCCGATGCGCACCGACAATATTGGCTGTCTCATGAATCATAACATTCCGCCCGACAGAGGAAAAACCCATAGGGTTTTTAGAGGTCGGATAGAGAAAGTCTTTCTGAAACGGCGATTTATTCAAAAAAAAGATCTCCGCAATTATACTGAATAACAAAATTTGGCCTTAGGAATGATATGCTTTGATAATTTCGGTGATCCGGTCGACGCTCGACTCGCCTAACGTTGTGTAACAGGGAAGGCAAACCCCCGCCTTGGAAACGGCGACGGTGACGGGAAGCTCGACCTTGCGTCCTTGGTCACAGAAAGGGGGCATTTCATGCAGCGGCCTAAAGAACGGTCGCGTCTCAATTCCTTTGTCGGCCAGATGCGTCATCAAATGATTGCGATCATGGCCATAGTGATCGGCTGCAACCGTGATACAAAAAAGCCAAGGGGCAGGTGTCGCCCAATGACAAACCGGTTGCAATCCAATGCCGGGGATCCCATTCAAGCGCTCCTGATACCAACCAAAAATGCGTCGCCTGGTTTTAACGATGGTATCAGCCCGCTCTAACTGAGCACATAAGAACGCGCAGGCGATATTGCTCAAACGAAAATTGTACCCGGTAACCGGAAAATAATACCGCTGGGTTAATGACATCCCTTGCCCTCCCAGCAACCTCATTCGACTTTCTAATTCACGATCGGATGTGGTCACGGCACCGCCTTCGCCGCTGGTCAAGATTTTGTTGCCATAAAAAGAAAACGTTGCCGCTTGGCCAAGGCCGCCCACAGGCCTTCCTTTGTAAAGGGCTGTATGCGCTTCGGCTGCATCTTCAACCACCCACAAATCGTGTTCTTCAGCAAACTTGTTGATTTCATCCATGTCCGCAGGATGACCGTAAAGATGGACAGCAATTATGCCCTTGGTTCGGGAGGTCAAGGCCAAAGCAAGCCGCCTTGGATCGATACACCAATTATCGGTATCGATATCGACGAATACTGGCTCTGCGCCTACATATTTTACAGCATTCGCTGTAGCGACATAAGTAAGTGAAGGTACGATAACCTCATCACCAGGACCAACATTGAGCCCAAGCAATGCCAAATGCAAAGCGACGGTGCCATTAGAAACGCCAATGGCTGAATTGCAACCGCAGAGACTTGAAAAGTCTTGTTCAAACTGTCTAACAAACCGACCTGACGAAGAAATCATAGTACTTTTTATAGCTTCACAAACATAAGCCTCTTCATTTCCAAGAAGATCTGGAAGTGCCAGCGGAATATTATCTTGAGTCATAATTTTTTAATGCAACAATTTTTAATGGATCCAGCGATCATCATAATTAAAACATCCATCAATAGACAAAACGAGCCGCAAAACCAGCGAGTTCTGACTCTGACAACATTTCGCCTCTTGCGAGCCGGTAAAGCACCCCGTAATTTTGCACTACAGCGTCCCAGGATAGGCGAGCCACCACTTCATTCCCGCGACGGATCAACCGGCAACGCAAATTAACGTCTGTCCACAGACGACGAATGACGCTGGCCATCTCAGCAATATCATCCGGATTAAATAATAATGCGCCTCCATCGGCCTGGTCAGGCAAGGATGTCACATTGGAACAGGCTACTGGACATCCTAGAGTGAAGGCATCAAAAATCGGCAAACTCCCAGCTTCAAACTTAGTTGGAATGACAGTACAACGCGCTAACTGATAAAGAAGCGATAATTCATTACGGGAGACATAACCAAGAAATTTTACTTTATCGGATAATCCAAGCTGAACAACTGCATCAAGTAAATCATGACCTTGCTCGTTTACAAACCCAGTAAGGACCAAGCTTGGCACCGGCCCACCTTCGCGCTGCAACAAAGCCAGAGCTTGAAACAGGCCTAAATGGTTTTTGTGCTTCCAGGTTTGCGCGGGATATATAATAAAATCTCCAGCAGAGATCATATATTTATCGCACACATCCTTAATTGCCGACGATGAACTGTTATATATTTTTTCTGCTGTTGAGACCCACGGAACAGAATATATTTTGTTTTCATTAACATTATACTGCTTTTCAATGTCGTTTTTTATCCACCTTGACGCAACACTAATAATTGACGCGCGCCGACAGAATAATTGATACATCAACTCTCTGGCCTGGGATTCTTCCTTTGAAAAATATTCAGGAAAATGAAGATGTTGCAGATCATGTGGGTGATAGATCATGGGCACGTCATGAAGCAGTGAAAACTGCAAAAGCCCGTGAAAAACGTCAAACTGATGGGAATTGAATAAATCGGTTGAATCGAGGGCATTCAATCTGGCCGAACACCAGCCGTCTTTCATGCCATAGCTGGCTTTAATGGCGTCATTCGCCCAAAGCTGCAAATCGACATCGATTCTTTTTTCTTGATCAGTATCGACCTGAACAAACCGGGTTCCACGAGGCACCAGTTCGCGCAACATTTCCTGATTGATGTCGCTGGTTACGCAAAGGCTAAAAATGAACTTGTCAGGATCAAACAGATTGAGCGCTTTGGCATAGCCAAGCGTCAACTCCCCAACGCCACCGGAAAGGCCGTTAGCCGCCCGGGCATCAATCGCCACATGGAGCGGTCGGGTGGGCATCACGCCTTGATCTCTAACCATGCTCACGGCCCGAAAGCCTGCCTAAGCAATCAAAAGATCATCATCGATCAGACGATGACCTTCCAACCCATGAATATAACCGTTGCTGAAAGCCGCATCGGGAACCAGTTCAGCCAATTGCCGATTGGCGGCCTTAGCGTCCAACTGCCCATCCAACACATTACGAAACAACCGCCCGACCGCGACCATGTCGCAATGATGCGGCCATAGGCGAAAACGACTGACTCCAGCCTGTCCAAGCGAACGGACCTGGCCCAGCAGATTGACATAGCGCTCGGACATGGTCTGGGTTCCATTAATGGCCAGGAACGGCTTACCATCCATGGTATCCACCGCCAAACCATCGGCGTCTTCGGCACAGACATATTGACATCCATCCTTATGCAAATCATGCAGACGCGCATGATAGCAGCGGGCTGAAACGGCCAAAGGCAACCGCCCAAAAGCCTGAACTTCAATTTCACAGCTTTTCTGCGCCGCCAGAATGGCAAGAGTCGCTCCGGACAATTCCGCCGGCAGACAAACCCTCTTCATACCCATCCCGCTCAGATAGACCAGAGTGCCTTCGTTATAGACATTGACAAAGGGGCCAACATGAAATGGCCGCCCCACCAAAGCCAAAGCAGCCGAGATGTCATTCGCCTCGACAACGAAATCCGCTTCAGCCAAGGCCCGAACCCCTTGGCGTTCCTTTTCCGCCATGACCAAAGCCAGCGAGGAAATCACCACCTCTTTCCCCGAGGTGGTCAAGCGATCCATGACCTCCGGGATAAATTTGGCAAAGAACGGCTCCCGCTTGGAGCAAACCACCTCGCCCAGATGGACGGTGTCAAAGGGCCCTTCCTCGGCCATCCTGAAATAAAAATCCCGAATCTGTTCGGCCGGCCAATTGAAAAGAAGTGGTCCCAGGCTAAGTTTCGCCAAGTTCGGCCCGACGTCCGTCATCGCCAACTCCGCTGATAGGCGCCAGCCGTCTGACGCCCACCTTCAGTGACATCTTCCAAAGTCATTACCGGCAGCTTTTCACCCTTTAAGATGGCATCTACGGCTTGACGGAAGGCGCTCACGACGCTTCCCACATAGGCGCGGCCACGCTGGCGACCTTCGATTTTGAAGGCAGTGACCCCGGCCCCGATCAGGTCTGGCAGAATTTCCAGGGTGTTAAGCGATGTCGGTTCCTCGAAGAGATAGCTCAGTTTGCCATTAGCCGAGAAACGCCCCTTACACAAAGTAGGATAGCCCGCTGCCTCGCCCTGCCCAAAGCTATTGATGGTAAAATCGCCCAACTGACTGACAACCTTGCTGCCTTTTTCGACATAACGCACATGGCTGGCTGGCGAACAGGCCCCGTCGATATTTGGCGAATGACCGGTGGCATAGGACGACAGGGAGCAACGCCCCTCTGCCATGACGCACAGCCCGCCAAAGACGAAGACCTCCATCTCGATCGGGACATCGGCACAGAGGGCGGCAATTTCGGGTACGGTCAGCACACGGGGCAGGACCGCGCGGCGGATCCCAAAGGCCTGATGATAAAATTTGATGGCCTCAGCCGAGGAGGCCGAAGCCTGCACCGACAAATGGAGACGCAAGTCCGGATGGGTCCGCCTGGCATAATCGCATAAGCCAATATCCGCCAAAATGACCGCATCCGCGCCCAGTTTTGCAGCGTCATCAACCGCGCGATGCCAAATTTCCGGCTTGCCTGCCCGCGGAAAGGTATTGATCGCCACCAGGACTTTAGCCCCGCGCGCATGGGCATAGGCAATGCCGGCCGCAAGCTCTGGCCGACTGAAATTAAGCCCAGGGAAATTCCGTGCATTGGTCTCATCACGGAACCCCAGATAAACGGCATCGGCACCGGCATCCACCGCCGCCTGCAATGCCGCCGGTGTCCCTGCCGGACAGATGAGTTCGACCGACGGCACCGTCATCCCCGTTTCTCCCGGGCCCGCAATGTCCGCCGCATCTCGGCCAGCTCATTCTCAACCTCCTCGAGCCGGGAGGATTGCGCGACGGCACCGCGGAGGGCAGGCCCCAGCAAGGCGACCCGGATGGTTTCCATATCGTCAGCGATCCGATTGAAGACCCGGCCGCCAAAATCCACCGCCTGCATCAGAGGGCGCGCCAAAGGCCCCAGAGTCGTAGCAAAATCAGCCTGCAGATCTATCCCGGCGCCATCAATGGCATTGCGCAAGGCCAGCACCACTTCGGTATCGCCTTCAAAGACCAGTTGCCTGGAAAAGAACGCCGAATCACCATCAATCCGACCTTCGGCCAGAGCGAACAACATCGCCAGTGGGCCACGGATGATGGCTGAGGGGCTCAGTCCGGAAAAATCGCGCCGCACCTCGAGATGCGGACTCTCCGGCCAGGGCTCGAGAACCAGAACAAAGGGAAGATCGACCGGATCAATACCGATAACCGCGTCCGGATAAGCCGCCAAACGTTCAAGAATATCCGGATGACGTCTACGGACGACCGTCAGGATTCCGTCAAACAAAGGCTGAAGCAGACGCGGCGGCACCGGAGCCAGCAGCAATCCGGCCAGCAGGACTGGAGAGAATGGCGGATCGACAGGGCGTGAAACCTGTTCCGTTGAGTCGGACAGCATGCGCAAAACACTCCCTTGGGACAATCCGAGATAAAGCATTCCCCGCCATAGCGCGTCAAGGATTGCGAACCAGTGCCATCCCCTTCTTCACTATTTTTCAGACAATATTCGCTTAATCAGGGCGTCAACCTCGGGACTGTCCCAATCAACCATTCCTTCGACGCGGGCGACTTCGCGACCTTGCCGATCCAGCAGCAGCGTTGTCGGCACCCCGCGCAAAGTCAAACTCTGCGCAATGCTTGCCTTCGGATCAAAATATTTCTGCAGATGTTCAATTTTCATTTCTGCATAGAACTTATTCACCGGAGCCGGCCCGGCCCGGTCAATCGACAGCGGAACGATAACCAGCCCACTTCCCGCCAGACGCCCCTGCAGGCGATCCAACTGAGGAAACTCCTCACGGCACGGCGCGCACCAGGTCGCCCAAATATCCAGGAGCACCACCTTGCCCAAAAACATCTCAAGCCGAACCGACTGCCCGTCGGCATCACCGAAAGCGACTTCGGGCAGTTTTGTCGGCTGGCTCAGGGAAACAAAGGACGCGGCTAGGCACGGTGAGACAAAAATCAGTCCCGAGATCAGAAGAGTTAAGACGCCAAGGCGAATTTTCATGGCAGCAGACTACGACCAATCACCGGCCCATGCAAAACCAGCAAGAGCCCGTAAAGCACCAACCCAAGTAAAATTCGCCAAACCCAGCCGCGCCAATCCCTCAGGAGGGTTCGTCCCTGCATCAAGGCCAGAAAGGGAATGTTTGAACTTTTGTCCAAAGCCAGGCCGCGCCGGCGGTCAAATATTCGGGTCCCCATCAGGCTGAAGCCCCCTAAGACGCCGAAAAGCAAAATAGCCCGCAAAGTTCCATTGGCAATCAGATGGGCAAATGCCCAGAGCGCCGCCGCCCAGAGGACCGGGTGACGGGTAATCGCAACCACGCCGGGGCGGGCTGGATCAAACCCCTTAGCGCCGATCCCCAACGAGAAGGGGTTCGGCCAGGTCAGTCCCGCGGTCAAGAGGATTAACGCCAAGGGCATGACCAGTATGGGCACCCAACGCGTTCCGTCATAGGGCCCCCAAAGCAGCAAATAGGGGGCTCGCAGGCTGGCCGCCACCAGCCAAATCAAGGTTGCGGTTCCCATCACCGAATGAACCACCAAATAGGCTCGCAATCCAATCACCTGGATTAACCTCTGACGGACAGTAGGAAGGGACGGCAGGCTGTGACTGGCCAAAAAGGCCATCAAAGCTGCCGTCACTTCACCAAACCCGGCAAAAATATCCGGCATCTCAGGGATCACCCGAAATTTTGATGAACGCCGCCATAAGATTGTGACTAAACCCGCAAAACTCGGCGCATTGCACGGCAAGCTGACCGGCTGCCGCTGTGGTGAGCGTCATGCTCTGCGGTTGGCCCGGCAGTAACAGGCGTTCGCTACCAGCGATGACCGCGCTATGAACGACATCTTCCGCCATCAGATGAAGATGATAGGTATGATGGGCGCGCAATTCTATAGCTGGCGAGAATTCCCAGCGCCTGGCCAGCAAAAAAATGTCGTCATCCCTGACCCGTATCAGCGGATGGCCATCGACCACAAGCCCCCCCTCCCCCTCGGCCACCATGCGCTGCAGTCCCGAACGAAACGCATCGGCCCCTAGACTTTCAAAGTCGGACCCTTGTTCCCTTGACGGCCCTGCCAACAACCAGAGGCCCAGCAGAACGCCCCCCCCCAGGATCAGGATCGCCGTTAAATAGCGGTCAATCTGGCTCATAGCAGGCCGTCCTTGAAAGCAATCGGGCCAGGATAAGCCAGACGAAGAGAACGCCGCCCAAAACGGCGATCGCTCCGCCCAGGCCGACGACCCCCATGGCGACCTCTTTCCACAAACTGTCCAGGCCCTGAGCCAAACCGGCGGTTTTGCGCGGAACACCGGCCGCCCCGGCAAGAAAAAAGCCC
>DUZC01000012.1 GCA_013349735.1 Rhodospirillaceae bacterium | reverse complement strand
GATTGCCCGATCTGCGATCAGGGTGGCGAATGCGATCTGCAGGATGAGGTCATGGCTTATGGCTCTGACCGCAGCCGCTATGAGGAAAATAAGCGCGCGGTGAAGGACAAGGATTTCGGTCCTTTGGTCCGCACGACCATGACCCGCTGCATCCATTGCACCCGTTGTGTCCGGTTCATTACCGAGGTAGCCGGTATCCCCGAATTGGGGGCGACCGGGCGCGGCGAGCATGTGGAAATCGGCACTTATGTCGAAAAAGCCCTGTCGTCGGAACTGTCGGGCAATATCATTGATCTTTGTCCGGTGGGGGCGCTGACCAGCAAGCCCTACGCCTTTACCGCCCGGCCGTGGGAGTTGAAAAAGACCGAGAGCATTGATGTCCTGGATGCCCTGGGGGCGAATATCCGGGTCGATGCCAGGGCCAATCAGGTCATGCGCATTTTGCCGCGTATCAATGACGATGTGAATGAGGAATGGCTGGGCGATAAAAGCCGCTTTGCCGTCGACGGTCTGATGCGTCAGCGTCTTGACCGGCCTTATCTGCGGAAGAATGGCAAATTGGAACCGGTATCCTGGGGTGTTGCCCTTTCGGCGATCGCCGCCAAGGTCAATGGGCTGGGCGGCAGCAAGTTGGCGGCCATCGCCGGTGATCTGGCCGATGCCGAGTCGATGCTGGCCTTGAAGGATTTGTTTGGCAAACTGGACTCGGCCAATATTGATTGTCGCCAGGATGGGGCGAAACTGAATGGTGCGCCCCGGGCGTCCTATCTGTTCAACAGCACCATCGCCGGGATCGATGCCACCGACGCCATTTTGTTGATCGGAACCAATCCACGGACCGAGGCGCCGGTTCTGAATGCCCGTATCCGCAAGCGCTGGCTGCGGGGTGGTTTGTCGGTCGGCGTCGTCGGGCCGAAGGCCAATCTGACCTATAAGCATGAACATCTGGGCGATGCGGCGGCTGTTTTGACGGCTTTGGCCGATGGTAGCCATCCGTTCGCTGCGAAATTGAAGGCGGCCAAGAAGCCGATGCTGATCCTTGGTCAGGGCGCGTTGACCCGGGTCGATGGTGATATCCTTTTAGGGCTGGCCCGCAAGATTGCGGAAAACACCGGCATGCTGTCGGAAGGGTGGAACGGTTTCAACGTTCTGCATCTGGCGGCGGCGCGGGTTGGTGGCCTGGATCTGGGCTTCCTTCCGGGAACCGGCGGCCGCGATCTGGAAGGTATTCTGGAAGGCGCGGAAAAAGGCGATATTTCGGTGGTCTATCTGTTGGGCGCCGATGAGATCGACATGAACCGTCTGGGCAAGGCTTTCGTTATCTATCAAGGACATCACGGTGATGCCGGGGCGCATCGCGCCGATGTGGTTTTGCCGGGTGCCGCCTATACCGAAAAAGAGGCCAGCTACGTTAATACCGAAGGGCGGTTGCAGCGGACAAAACTGGCCGTTTTCCCGCCGGGCGAAGCTAAGGAGGATTGGAAAATCATCCGGGCCTTGTCGGAAACCCTGAACCGCGCCTTGCCCTATGACACCTTGGCCGCGCTGCGCAAGCGGTTGGTTGAGGTTAATCCGGTGTTCGGTTGCCTGGACACTATTACCCCGGCGGCTTGGGGTGCTTTTGGTGCCGATGGGGTGCCTTCTGGCGACCCGCTGCTGTCACCCGTCGATAATTATTACATGACCGACCCCATCAGCCGGACATCTCGGACGATGGCCGAGTGCACGGCGCGGTTTGTTGGCTGCGCTCATAAGAGGACCGGGACCAATGGCTGAGCTCTGGACAGGATATGTCTGGCCGACGGTGATCATCGTCGCCGAGATCATCGCGATCGTTCTGCCGCTGCTGATCGGCGTGGCGTATTTGACTTATGCCGAACGCAAGGTCATTGGCGCCATGCAATTGCGCAAAGGGCCGAATACGGTTGGACCGTTCGGTCTATTGCAGCCGATGGCGGATGGCGCCAAGCTGTTTCTAAAGGAAATCATCATTCCGCAAGGGGCCAGCAAGGCGGTGTTCCTCATCGCGCCGGCGCTGACATTTACCCTGGCCCTGGTGGCCTGGGCGGTGATTCCGGTGAACCAGGGCTGGGTTCTGGCCAATATTAATGTTGGCGTGCTGTACCTGTTCGCTATTTCGAGCCTGGGTGTCTATGGCATCATCATGGCCGGCTGGGCCTCCAATTCAAAATACGCGTTTCTGGGTGGGTTGCGCTCGGCGGCGCAGATGGTTTCCTACGAGGTGTCCATCGGTTTTGTTATGATTTCTGTGTTGCTGTGTGTCGGCTCGCTGAATTTAAGTGATGTTGTGCATGCGCAGGAAAAGGGGATGTGGTTCATTATCCCTCATTTCCCGCTCTTTATTATTTTCTATATCTCTGGTCTGGCCGAAACCAATCGGTCGCCTTTTGATTTGCCGGAAGGTGAAACCGAACTGGTGGCCGGCTATATGGTGGAATACACCGCCATGCCCTTCGCCCTGTTTTTCCTGGGTGAATATGCCAACATGTTCCTGATGAGCGCGACCATTACCACCCTGTTCCTGGGGGGCTGGTTGCCGCCTTTGCATATGGTTCCCTTCACTTGGGTGCCAGGGGTGATCTGGTTCATTCTTAAGGTCTGTGTACTGCTGTTCGGCATGCTGTGGGTGCGTGCGACCATGCCACGCTATCGGTATGACCAGTTGATGCGCTTGGGTTGGAAGGTCTTCCTGCCGTTTTCGCTGGGCTGGCTGATCCTCACCGCCGGCGTGCTTGAAGTGACCGGCTGGTTGCCGAAGTAAGGAGTAGGGTAATGTCGTTCCTTGATCGCGTTGCGCGAGACTGGTTACTGACCGAGCTTTTTGCCGGCATGGCGATTACCTTCCGCTATATGCTGAAGCCAAAGGCGACCATCAATTATCCTTTTGAGAAATGCCTGCTGAGCCCGCGTTTCCGCGGTGAGCATGCGCTGCGTCGCTATCCCAATGGCGAAGAGCGTTGTATCGCCTGCAAATTGTGCGAGGCCATTTGTCCGGCGCAGGCCATCACGATTGAGGCCGAGCCCCGCGAAGACGGCAGCCGCCGCACGCGGCGCTACGATATTGATATGACCAAATGCATTTATTGCGGTTTCTGCCAGGAATCCTGTCCGGTGGATGCCATTGTCGAGGGGCCGAATTTCGAATACGCCACCGAGACGCGGGCCGAATTGATGTATGACAAGGCCAAGCTGTTATCCAACGGCGAACGCTGGGAGCCGGAATTGGCTGCCCGCATTGCCGCTGATGCGCCGTATCGCTGAGGGGAAGGTTTCGGATGTCGACTGATCGCAAGAGGGGGGCCGCATGATCCAGGCTCTCGTTTTCTACATGTTCGCCGGAATCACGGTGGCCAGTGCGGTGATGGTTATTACCGCCCGCAACCCGGTGCATGCGGTGTTGTTCCTCATTCTCGCCTTCTTTAATGCGGCGGGCCTTTTCCTGCTGGCCGGAGCCGAATTCCTGGCAATGGTGCTGGTGGTGGTCTATGTCGGCGCGGTGGCGGTCTTGTTCCTGTTCGTGGTCATGCTGCTGGACATCAATTACCTGAAGCTGCGCGAAGGCTTTCTCAGCTATCTGCCGACCGGTCTTTTGGTCGGCGCGATTTTGCTGGCGGAATTGGCGCTGGTGGTCGGGAGCTGGAAATTTGCCGTGGATGCACCGCTGTCGGTCGGGTCACGGGTGCCTGATATGGCCCTGATCAGCAATACGGATGCTTTGGGGCGATTGATTTATACCGATTACTTCTATCTGTTCCAGGCTTCTGGGCTGATCTTGCTGGTGGCGATGATCGGTACCATCCTGCTGACCTTGCGGTCACGTCCGGGGGTAAAGAAGCAGAACATTGCCAAGCAGAATGCTCGTAACAAGGCCAGTTCGGTGGAAATCCGCAAGGTGCCGAGTGGGGGAGGCATCTGATGCTGCAAATTGGTCTTTCGCATTATCTGACGGTTGGGGCGATCCTGTTCACGCTGGGCGTGTTGGGAATTTTCCTGAACCGGAAAAACGTCATCATCATCTTGATGGCCATCGAACTGATCCTTCTGGCGATCAATATCAATTTTGTCGCCTTTTCGTTTTTTCTTCATGACCTGGTCGGTCAGATCTTCTCGATGTTCGTGCTGACCGTGGCCGCGGCCGAGGCAGCCATCGGTTTGGCAATTGTTGTGGTGTTCCACCGCAACCGCGGCACGATCGCCGTTGAAGACATCAATCAGATGAAAGGGTAGGCGGGCATGTACGCGTCTGTTGTCTTCCTCCCGCTGCTGGGCGCTTTTATTGCCGGCTTTTTTGGGCGCCGGATCGGTGATCGCGGTGCGCAGCTGGTAACCTGCGCTGGCATCGGCGCTTCTGCGCTTCTGTCAGTTCTGATTTTCATTGAGGTGGTTGGCAATGGTCATCCCCTGACCTTGCCGTTGCTTCCCTTTATCGTCTCGGGTGACATCAATATCAGCTGGGCGTTGCGCTTTGACACTTTGACCGCGGTCATGCTGATCGTTGTCAACTGGGTGTCGTTTATGGTGCATGTTTATTCCATCGGCTATATGCATCACGACAAATCGATCCCGCGGTTTCAGGCCTATCTGTCGCTGTTCACCTTTTTCATGCTGATGCTGGTGACGGCTGACAATCTGGTCCAGCTGTTTTTCGGATGGGAAGGGGTTGGTCTGGCGTCTTATTTGCTGATCGGTTTCTGGTATGAAAAGCCGTCGGCCAGTGCCGCTGCCATTAAGGCCTTCCTGGTCAACCGTGTTGGCGATTTCGGCTTTGCGCTGGGTATCTTCGGCGTCTACATGTTGTTCGACAATATCAGCTTTGACCCGATTTTTGCGGCGGCACCGACCAAGACCACGGCGGTCCTGCATTTGTTTGGCACCGATTTCCACGCCATCACGATCTGCTGTTTGCTGCTGTTCGTCGGTGCGATGGGTAAATCCGCCCAATTGGGTCTGCATACCTGGTTGCCCGATGCCATGGAGGGACCGACCCCGGTGTCGGCCTTGATCCATGCAGCGACAATGGTGACAGCCGGCGTGTTCATGGTCGCCCGCATGTCGCCCTTGTTCGAATATTCCGATACGGCCCTGCATGTGGTGACTGTGATTGGGGCTTTGACGGCAATTTTCGCCGCTACGGTTGGTTGTGTGCAGAATGACATCAAGCGGATCATTGCTTATTCGACCTGCTCGCAGCTCGGCTATATGTTCTTTGCTATCGGCGTTTCAGCCTATCAGGCCGGTATTTTCCATCTGTTTACCCATGCCTTTTTCAAGGCGTTGCTGTTCCTTGGTGCCGGTTCGGTGATCCATGCCATGTCCGACGAGCAGGATATCCGCCGGATGGGGGGACTCTGGAAACATATTCCTTTGACTTACAGCCTGATGCTGGTGGGCAGCGTCGCCCTGGCCGGCATCCCACCCTTTGCCGGCTATTGGTCGAAAGACACCATTCTGGAAGCGGCCTGGGCGGCCCATACCCCTTATGGCATGTTCGCTTTTGTGATTGGGATCACGGCGGCTTTTCTTACGGCCTTTTATTCCTGGCGCCTGCTGATCTTGGCCTTCCATGGCAGGTCTCGGGCTGACGAGCATGTGATGGCCCATGTGCATGAATCGCCGGCGGTCATGACTGTGCCGCTGATGGTACTGGCTTTGGGGGCCGTGGTGGCCGGCTGGGTTGGTCATGAGTCCTTTGTCGGCGAGGATATGGGCCGGTTCTGGGGCAAGGCGATCCTGCTGCTGGACAGCCATGAGGCCCTGCATGCCATCCATCATGTTCCCGAGTGGGTCTCGCTCTTGCCGACGATTATGGCGGTCAGCGGTATCGCGCTCGCTTATCTGATGTATATGTTCGTTCCCAGTCTTCCCGGCTTTTTGGCCAATTTGCTGCCTGGGGTGCACCGCTTCTTGTTGAACAAGTGGTATTTCGACGAGCTGTATAACTTCCTTTTCATCAAGCCGGCCTTCTGGTTGGGGTATGGCATGTGGAAGGGAGGCGACGGGGCGCTGATCGATGGATGTGGTCCGGATGGCGTTGCTGCTGCCACCCGCGATGTCGCCCGGCGGATCGGCGTGTTGCAATCCGGCTATCTCTACCACTACGCCTTTGCCATGCTGATCGGCGTAGCGGTGTTCGTAACCTGGTACATGGTCAAGGTGGGCTGACGCGCGATGACTGACTGGCCTCTGCTTTCCATCACGACGTTCCTGCCCCTGCTGGGCGCGGCGTTCATCCTCTCCATTCGCGGCGAAGCCGAGATCGTGGCGCGCAACGCGCGCAATGTGGCGCTGATGACCAGCGTTGCCACGTTCCTGGTATCCTTGCTGGTATGGTCTAATTTCAACAATGCCTCTGCCGATTTTCAGTTGGTGGATCAGGCACGCTGGCTGCCGGGCTTTGCCATTTCCTACAAGATGGGTGTTGATGGCATTTCGCTGTTCTTTGTTTTGCTGTCTACCTTCCTGACGCCCTTATGCATTCTTTCCGCTTGGGAATCGGTGCAGAAGCGGGTCAAGGAATATATGATAGCCTTCCTTGTCCTTGAAACGATGATGGTGGGCATGTTTTGTGCCCTCGATCTCGTGTTGTTCTATGTCTTCTTCGAAGCGGTTCTGATCCCGATGTTCATCATCATTGGGGTCTGGGGCGGCGCAAGGCGGGTTTACGCCGCCTTTAAATTCTTTCTGTACACCCTGTTGGGTTCGGTGCTGATGCTGCTGGCGATCTTGGCCATGTATTTCGACGCGCATACCACCGATATTCAGGTGTTGCTGGCTCATCCTTTCCCGGTGGCGATGCAGGCCTGGCTATGGTTGGCCTTTTTCGCCTCCTTTGCTGTGAAGGTGCCGATGTGGCCGGTTCATACCTGGCTGCCTGACGCCCATGTTGAAGCCCCGACCGCCGGTTCGGTGATCTTGGCTGGGGTTTTGCTGAAGATGGGCGGGTACGGGTTCCTGCGCTTTTCTGTCCCGATGTTCCCACTGGCGTCCCATGATTTTGCTCCGATGGTCTTTACGCTGTCCATTGTCGCGGTGATTTATACGTCACTGGTGGCGCTGGTTCAGGAAGACATGAAAAAGCTGATTGCCTATAGTTCAGTGGCGCATATGGGCTTTGTCACCATTGGCATTTTTTCGATCCAGCTGCAGGGTATCGAAGGGGCAATATTCCAAATGTTGTCCCACGGTCTGGTGGCCAGCGCATTGTTCCTTTGCGTTGGTGTCGTCTATGACCGCATGCATACCCGCGAAATCGCCCGTTACGGCGGTCTGAACAGCCGTATGCCGGCTTATGCCGTGGTTTTCATGTTGTTTACGCTGGCCTCGGTCGGCCTGCCGGGAACGTCAGGCTTTGTTGGCGAGTTCATGGTTCTGTTGGGTATTTTCCAGGTCAATAGCTGGGTGGCGTTGTTTGCGGCGACCGGTCTGGTGCTTGGCCCGGCCTATATGTTGTATCTGTACCGTCGGGTTATTTTTGGAAAACTGACCCGCGAGGAGTTGAAGTCCATCCTTGATCTTAGTCCAAGGGAAATTGCGGTTTTCGTACCGTTGATTGCCATGGTGCTGTGGATGGGCATCTATCCGTCGACATTCCTGGCTCCGATGCATTCGTCGGTAGCTAAGCTGATTAATGACTACCAGCTTGCGCAGACCGTCGCCGATGGGGCGTCGGTGGCGTTGCGCTGACAGGGGAGAAGTGACGTGTCGGACCTGAATCCCGCCCTGGCTGTGCCAGAGATCTTCATGGCCCTGTCGGCTTTGGCATTGCTGCTGCTTGGGGCTTTTCGCAAGCAAGAAGCCGCCCAGGGCATTACGGTGCTGGCGATCATCACCATGGTTCTGGCGGCCTTGCTGGTTCCTGCGGGTGGGGGGATGCGATCCCTGGCCTTTGTCGGCATGTTCGTGGTTGATAGCTTTGCAGTCTATTCCAAGCTTCTGGTTCTGCTCGCGTCTGCGCTGACGCTGGCCATGTCGATGAACTGGATGCGCAAGGAGAATTTGGAGCGGTCGGAATTTCCGGTTCTGGTTCTGCTGGCGACCTTAGGCATGATGATGATGATCTCGGCTAACAACCTGATCTCATTATATTTAGGTCTCGAATTGCAAAGTCTCTCGCTTTATGTCCTGGCGGCCTATCATCGGGAAAACAGCCGGGCCACGGAAGCGGGGCTGAAATATTTTGTCCTGGGATCTCTGGCTTCCGGCCTGATGCTTTATGGGTCGTCATTGATTTATGGCTTCGCCGGGACCACCGGTTTTGACGGTCTGGCCCATGCGGTAACGTCGGGTGCGCCGGTTGGTGTGCTGATTGGTCTGGTCTTTGTTCTGGCGGGTCTGGCCTTTAAAATTTCCGCGGTGCCTTTTCACATGTGGACACCTGACGTCTATGAGGGTGCGCCCACTCCGGTGACAGCCTTTTTTGCGGTAGGTCCAAAGATCGCGGCCTTTTCCTTGCTTGTTCGGGTCATGGTCGGGCCTTTTGCCGAGATGACCCAGCAATGGACCCAGGTGATTGTGCTGCTTTCCATTGCTTCGATGGTGGTTGGCGCTTTTGGTGCCATCGCCCAGGACAATATCAAACGTCTGATGGCCTATAGTTCGATTGGCCATGTCGGCTATGCGCTGATTGGCCTGGCGGTCGGCAATCAGTCCGGTATTCGCGGCGTTCTGGTCTATTTGGCCATCTATCTGTTCATGAATGTTGGGACTTTCGCGGTGATCCTGGCCATGCGCCAAAAGGGTCGCCTGATGGAAGGAATCAACGATTTGGCGGGTCTTTCCAAGACCCATCCGATGATGGCGGCGGCCCTGGCGATTTTCATGTTCTCCATGGCTGGCGTTCCGCCGATGGCCGGGTTTTGGGGCAAGCTTTATGTGTTCATGTCGGCCATCGAACAGGGTCTGATCACCTTGTCGGTCATCGGTGTTCTGACCAGCGTCGTCAGCGCCTATTACTATCTGCGGATCATCAAGATCATGTATTTTGACGAGCCGGTGGAAGCGCTTGACCGTGACACCAGCCCGGGCCTTGGTCTGATCATGGCGGTCAATGCCCTTTTGATCTTGGTCTTCACCATTATGCCGGCCCCGCTGGTTTCCTTTGCCGGTTCGGCCGCCTCTGCTTTGTTCGGGGGATGAGCAAGGGCGCATTGCCGCCGCCGTTTCTTCTCGTCACGCTGGATCAAACGGACAGCACCAATGACGAGGTCAAGCGGCGGGCGGCAGCGGGGGCCCAGCACGGCTTGGTGGTTATGGCGTCAAGCCAGACCGCCGGGCGAGGCCGGCGTGGGCGCCAGTGGGAGTCACCGCCGGGAAATCTTCACTGTTCCTTGCTGATTGATCCGGGACCGAATCCAGGCCTGGCCCCGCAGCTGGCCTTTGTCGCCGCGGTGGCGCTGCAATCGGCCTTGGCCGAATTGTTGCCGGCAAAATCCATTCAAGTTAAATGGCCCAATGACATCCTTTGCGGTGGTCATAAAATCGCGGGCATGTTGCTGGAATTGGCATCTCCTTGGGTGGTTCTCGGGGTGGGCGTGGATATTGCCGAAGCGCCGAGCGGTGTGCTTTATCCGGCCACGTCCTTGCGTCGCCATGGCAGCGGTGCTGAGCCCGAGGATGTCCTGGCTGGTTTTTGTCACTATCTGCTGCCGCTTTATCAAACCTGGCGCCAAGAGGGTTTTCCTCCGATCCGGAACGCCTGGTTGGATCGGGTTGGCGGCATCGGCTGCCCGATGACGGTTCGTCCCACGGCCGAACAGACAGTTGAAGGACGTTTTGCCGGTCTGGACGAGCAAGGGGCATTGCTTTTAGATCGCCCTGATGGCAAACGTATAACATTGGTGGCGGGCGACGTTTTGTTTTCAACCTAGGATATAAGAATCCCCATGCTTCTGGCCATCGACTCTGGAAACACCAATATCGTCTTTGCTTTGTTCGATGGCGAACAGGTGCGGGGCGAATGGCGCTCTTCTACGGATACCGAACGGACCGCTGATGAGTTCGGCGTCTGGTTGACCCAACTGATGGCCATGCAGGATATCGAACGTAAGGAAGTTCACGCCTGTATCATTGCTTCGGTGGTGCCGGCGATGGTCTTTGCCCTGAAACAGCTTTGCCGGCGCTATTTTAGCTGCGAGGCGCTGGTTGTGGGCGATGAGGGGGTTCAACTCGGCATCCGTGTGCTGGTCGACCAACCGGAAGAGGTGGGGGCAGATCGTCTGGTTAATGCCATCGGCGCCCATAAATTTTATCAGGGGCCCTTGATCGTTATCGATTTTGGCACCGCCACCACCTTCGATGTAGTGGACGAGGCGGGGAATTATTGCGGTGGGGCCATTGCCCCCGGGGTCAATCTATCGTTGGAAGCTCTGCATACGGCGGCCGCGAAATTGCCAAGGGTTGCCATCGGTCGGCCGCGCGCGGTGATCGGCAAAGGAACGGTGCCAGCCATGCGATCGGGGGTCTATTGGGGCTATGTCGGTTTAATCGAGGGATTGGTCAAACGGATCGAAGAAGAGTTTGGTGCCAAGATGGTGGTGGTGGCAACGGGGGGGTTGGCGCCCTTATTCGCTGAGTCAACCTCGGTCATCAATCATCTGGCCAAAGATTTAACTTTGCGTGGCTTGCTGGAAACCTATCACCGTAATTCTGCCCAATGACCAAAGGTTTCTATTTCCTGCCGTTGGGGGGATCCGGCGAGATCGGCATGAACCTCAATCTTTACGCCTGCGACGACCGGTGGTTGCTGGTGGATCTAGGGGTGTCCTTTGGGGATGACAGTACGCCCGGGGTCGATGTCTTCATGGCCGACCCCGCTTTCATTGTTGAGCGGCGGAAAAAATTAGTGGGAATTGTGCTGACCCACGGCCATGAAGACCATCTTGGAGCGGTTCATCACCTTTGGTCAAAACTGGGTTGTCCCGTTTACGCCACCTCTTTTACGGCTATGTTGTTGAAGGGAAAATTGCGTGAAGCCGGTCTGGAAAGTCAGGTCCCCGTCCATGTGGTGCCTTTGGGCGGGCGGGTCCAGCTCGGCCCGTTTGATGTAGAATGGATCCGGCAGACCCATTCCATTCCCGAGCCAAACTCTCTGGCCATTCGCACGGCCTATGGCACGGTGGTGCATACCGGCGACTGGAAGTTCGACCCGGACCCCTTGATCGGGAAAACAGCAGATCTCGAACGGCTGCAAGCCATCGGCGATGAAGGCGTGTTGGCCGTGGTCGGCGATTCCACCAATGTTTTTACCCCGGGAACCATGGGATCAGAAGCCGCTGTCGGGATTAGTCTGCAAGAGCTGTTCGGGCGTTATCAGCGCCGTATTGTTGTGGGCTGTTTTGCCACCAATGTCGCCCGCTTACGCTCGATCGCCGTGGCGGCCGCCAAACATGGCCGTTATGTCGCTTTGGCCGGGCGATCCTTAGTGCGCATCGAAAAGATTGCTCGCGATAGCGGCTTGTTGCAGGGCATTGCACCCTTTCTAAACGAGCATGATGCGGTCACTTTATCGGAAGACAGACTGGTGCTGATTTGTACCGGCAGTCAGGGCGAGCCACGCGCGGCTTTGGCGAGAATCGCTGCGGGAACCCATCCACAGATCAAATTGGGCCGGGGGGATGTTACTATTTTTTCCTCGCGGATTATTCCAGGCAACGAGCGCAGCATTCATGCCTTGCAGAACCGTTTGGTGCAATTAGGTGTCGAGGTGGTAACGGAAAAAGATCATTTTGTGCATGTTTCCGGTCATCCTGGACGGGACGAAATGATCAGGCTTTATCAGTTGCTGCGCCCGGCCCTGGCGGTTCCCGTGCATGGAGAGGCGCGCCATCAGCAGGAACATGCGCGTTTAGCCTTATCCAATGGCGTTGGGATGGCCTTGGTGCCCCGCAATGGGGATATGCTGCGGCTGGCTCCGGGTGTTCCCGAGGTTCAGGAAGAGGTGCCGGCGGGCCGCTTGGCCGTTGACGGGTTGCGTTTGGTCTCGATGGAGTCAGAAATCATGCGCTGCCGCCATCGCATGGTCCATAATGGCAGTGCCGTGGTGACCCTGGTCATGGACCGGATGGGTAAAATTCTGGGGGATCCTCAGGTCACTGCTTTGGGTATTCTTGATTCCCAGCATGAAGCCAAGGAACATGAGGCGGTCATAGAGGCGGTGCGGGAGGCTATTCTCGAACTGCCTTTGGCGGCTCGGCAAAATGATGAGGTCGCCCGGGAGACGGCGCGCGTGGCAGTGCGGCGCCATCTCAAGCTTAGCCAGGGTAAGAAACCGGTGACGGACGTGCATTTGGTCAGAGTTTGATTTGAGCCCTGCGCCAGCTTTGTTATAAGCACTTATCAAAAGTGAATGCCAAAAGGAGCCAGCATGATTGGAAAACTGAACCATGTTGCCATCGCCGTTCCGGATCTCGAAGCGGCCACGAAGACCTATCGCGACGTGCTTGGCGCCAAGGTTTCCGCGCCGCTGCCACAGCCAGCCCATGGGGTGACAGTGGTGTTCATCCAATTGGACAATACCAAGGTCGAACTGTTGCATCCCCTTGGGGAAGGCTCGCCAATCCAAGGCTTCCTGGACAAAAATCCCAGCGGTGGTGTCCATCATGTCTGTTTCGAGGTGGCGGATATCCTTGCTGCCCGGGATCAGCTCAAAGCTGGTGGCGCCAGGGTGCTGGGCGATGGCAATCCGAAAATCGGCGCTCATGACAAGCCGGTGTTGTTCCTGCATCCTAAGGATTTCAACGGTACCCTGGTTGAACTTGAGCAAGCCTGAGATTTTGTCTTTACGGTGCCCGGGGCATGAATTGGTATTGTGACATTGCCCCGGGACACCCCTTTCATGGTCCCTATCACGAAAATGAATATGGTTTTCCCGTCAGGGAGGATCGCGTTCTTTTCGAGCGGCTAAGTCTGGAAATTTTCCAGGCCGGACTGTCCTGGCTGATTGTTTTAAAAAAGCGCCCAGCGCTTAATCTGGCCTTTGACAGCTTTGATCCCCTGAAAGTGGCGGATTATGGCGAGGCCGAGGTGGCGCGGTTGATGGCGGACGCTTCTATCATTCGCAATCAGCGAAAAATCCGTGCCATCATCGAAAACGCCAAGCGTTTCAATGGTCTGGCCGCCGAAAACGGCAGTGTCGCGCGTTGGCTGCAAGGGCAGCATCCCAAGGTTCTGGAGGATTGGGTAAAATTATTTCGGCAAAGTTTTGTCTTCACCGGTGGCGAAGTGGTCAATGAATTTTTGATGAGCTGCGGGTTGCTGCCAGGGGCTCATCATCCCGACTGTCCGGTGGCCGCGAAATTGGCAAAATTGGGCTGAAAAGAAAATGGCAAGACCGCTGGGTCTTGCCATCTCAAATCCGGGATTGGTCGGGCGATTATTCTTTCCCTACCGTCTCCTCCCTAAACTTGGGTAGCTCTCTGTCGGAGCTTCACCCCCCCCTAAACACACGAAAGATATTACGAAATTCTTAATGCAGTGTCACCTAAAAATTTTGTGGATTTTTCCTTTTCAGGCTTTAGTTCTTGTCGCTCTGCAAGGGACGCTGCACCATGGACGGAAAGGAGCGCAAATGTCTGCAAAAGTTTCTGGCGTGGCTGTTTTTGCTGTTGCGCTTTTTCTACAGTTTGGCGCGAAAGCGGAAACTGTGATCATCGCCAAAGCAGATTGCGCCAAATTGGTGACCCATCAGGCAAGGCCGGATGTCGCGTTTAAGCCTGGCGTCGGACCGCACGGCAAGCCGGTGGCTCCCGCCGATCTGCCCGGCACCGGCACCAATGGCTGGGTGCCTGATAAAATTCAGTTCGAAGTGAAGGTCAATCCCATGCTTTATGGTGGGGCGGCGGCATCGACCGGAGCGGCGGCAAAATATGCCAATAGCGCGGTCAATGTGGCGCATATTGAGGTTGACCCGCGAAGCGGTCAGGTTCTGCTGAATGGCAAGCCGCTTGCCAGTGAGCAGCAGCAGGCGCTGCAAGAGGTTTGTCGTTAGAGCTAAAGCGCTTCCCACTATTCCTTAAAATGCACTAAAGTCACCGCCAGTTTGTCCCCTTTTTCCGGAGCTTGAGAAACCAGCATGGCCCGCGCCCTTTCCGTCACCCGCGAGGAAAATTTTCCAGAATGGTACCTGGCTGTGGTGCGCGACGCCGATATGGCGGAAAACAGCGCCGTGCGAGGGTGCATGGTGATCAAGCCCTGGGGGTGGGGGGTCTGGGAATTAATCCAAAGTGATCTTGACCGAAGGATCAAGGAAACCGGTCACGAGAACTGCTACTTCCCGATGTTTATACCGCTCCGGTTCCTTGCCAAAGAAGCGCAGCATGTCGAGGGCTTTGCCAAGGAAATGGCGGTGGTCACGCATCATCGTCTGAAAACCATTGACGGTGTCTTGCAGGTCGACCCCGATGCCGAATTGGAAGAGCCCTTGGTGGTGCGTCCCACCTCTGAGACCATAATTGGCGATACTTTCCAGCGTTGGGTGCAAAGCTATCGCGACTTGCCCTTGCTGATTAACCAATGGGCCAATGTGGTTCGATGGGAAATGCGTCCCCGCCTGTTTCTCCGCACGGCTGAGTTTCTTTGGCAAGAGGGGCATACCGCCCATGCCGATCAGGCCGAGGCCATGGCTGAAACGCGGACCATGCTTGAGGTCTATCGTCAGTTTTGCGAAGAGATTCTTGCCATGCCGGTGATGGCCGGCGAGAAGCCGGAAAATGAGCGCTTTCCGGGGGCCGTCAGCACCTATTCGGTTGAAGCGATGATGCAGGATGGCAAAGCCTTGCAGGCGGGAACCTCACATTATCTGGGGACTCATTTTGCCGAGGCGCAAAATATCCGCTACCAGACCGCCGACGGCCAGTTGGCCTTTTGTCACACCACCAGTTGGGGGGTGTCGACCCGTCTGGTCGGGGGCGTGATCATGACCCATGGTGATGATGACGGCTTGCGGCTGCCGCCCGCGATCGCACCCCGCCAAGTGGTCATTGTGCCGATGTTGCGCGACAAGCCCGAGGATGCGGATGTCCTTGCCTATTGCGAGGCGCTGCGTTCGGCCCTGATGGCGCGCCATTGCCGTTTCGGCGCTTTGCGGGTCCTGCTTGATAAAAAGCCTCTGAAATCAGCGGATAAGCGTTGGAACTGGGTGCGCCGCGGTGCCCCGATCATTGTCGAGGTCGGTCCAAGGGATGTAGCGGCCGGCAATGTCACATTCATGCGGCGCGATCGGTTGCGGGACGGAGATAAAGTCCTTGCGCAAACAGCAGAACAGGCCGCGTTTGTGGAAAGCGCCGGGGACTTGCTGGACGCGATTCAGGCAAATCTGTTCGCTGAAGCAAAAAGCCGATTTGATGCCAATATCCGGTCCGACCTAAAAAGCTTTGAGGCAATCGTCGCCTATTTCGGCGCCTCGGCCGAGGATGAGCTTGACGGTTTTAAAGGATGGGTTCGGGTTTCCTGGTCTAGACCCAGCGGAGCGGCCTTGGCGCGAGTAGAGGAGCAGTTGAAGGCATATAAACTGACGATCCGCAATGCACCGCTGGTCCAGCCCCCCCAGCATGATGCCTGCGTGTTTACCGGTGCGCCAGGCGTCGAGGATATTCTGCTTGCCCGTGCTTATTAACCTCTGGTCGCGCTGCCACCACGCCATAGGAGACGCGGAATGATTTTTTCGCCCTTCGAATGGATGGTGGCGGTCCGTTATTTGCGGGCCCGGCGCCGCGAGGGTTTTATCTCGATCATTGCCTGGTTCTCGTTAGCGGGGATTGCCCTGGGGGTGGCAACGCTGATTATTGTCATGGCGGTCATGAATGGCTTTCGGGCCGAATTGCTGGGCCGCATTTTGGGATTGAATGGACATATTGGTGTCTATGCCCAGACGGGTGGCCTTGCAGATTACGATGCCTTGGCCGGGAAGTTACGGGACATCTCGGGTGTCCTTATGGTCGTGCCGACCCTGGAAGGCCAAGTGATGGTCTCCACGCCAACGGGTGGGGCCTCGGGCGCGATGGTGCGGGGTGTGCGCACCGGCGACCTTGAGGGACGGCGGGTTATTGCCAATGGTATTATTTCCGGTCGATTGAAGGATCTTGAAGGCGAAAATGCGGTGATGATCGGCAGTCGCCTGGCCGATAAACTTGGCCTGTCCGTCGGCGACAGCATGACGCTTATTTCACCCAAGGGAAATGCAACTGCCTTTGGCACGATGCCAAGAGTAAGGGCCTATCGGGTGGTGGCGGTCTTCAATGTTGGCATGTACGAATATGATTCCAGCTTCGTCTTCATGCCGCTGGACTCGGCGCAGCATTATTTCAATCAAACCGATCGGGTAACCCAATTAGAAGTCATGGTTGCGGACCCCGACCGCCTTGGCGACGTCATCGACGTCATCCATCATGTAACCGGTGGGGCGATGCGGGTGTATGATTGGCAGCGCGCTAATGCCAGTTTCTTCAATGCAATACAGGTTGAACGGAACGTCATGTTCCTGATTCTGACTTTGATAATTCTGGTGGCGGCTTTTAATATTATTTCGAGCCTAATCATGTTGGTTAAAGACAAAGCGCGAGATATCGCCATTTTGCGCACTATGGGGGCAACCAAAGGCATGATTATGCGTATATTTTTTATTTCTGGAGCCAGTGTTGGAGTTATTGGGACTCTTTTAGGTGTTCTATTAGGCTTATCCTTTGCGCGCAATATTGAGTCTATTCGTCAGTTCCTGCAGTCTTTGAGCGGGCGAGAGCTTTTTTCAGCTGAAATTTATTTTTTAAGCCAGCTTCCTGCCAAGGTTGACCCATCGGAAGTGCTGACCGTCGTGTTGATTGCGCTGTTTTTATCTTTTGCTGCGACCATCTACCCCTCTTGGCGCGCGGCTCGGCTCGATCCGGTTGAGGCGCTTCGCTATGAGTGAACCGGCGGCTCTTCGCTTAGATGCGATTGTCCGCGGCTTTCGCCAGGGGATTGATCGGCTTCGGGTGCTGAATGGTGCCAGTCTCGAGGTTCGTGCCGGTGAAATTGTTGCCTTGGTCGGGCCCTCCGGATCCGGGAAATCGACCTTGTTGCAGATCGCCGGCCTGTTGGAACAACCGGACGATGGTGAGGTTTATATCGGTGGCGTTCCCTCGGCCCGCTTAAGCGATGAGCGCCGCACCGGCCTGCGTCGGCGGCAGTTGGGTTTTGTTTATCAATATCATCATCTTCTGCCGGAATTTTCGGCATTGGAAAATGTTGTTCTGCCGCAAATGATTGCGGGCATCAGCCGTGACAAAGCGGTTAGCAGAGGCCAGGAATTGCTTGAGCGGCTGGGTCTGGCCAAGCGAGCAGATCATCGGCCAGGACAGCTTTCGGGGGGAGAGCAACAAAGGGTGGCCTTGGCGCGCGCCTTGGCCAATGAACCATGCCTTTTGCTGGCGGACGAGCCGACCGGTAATCTTGACCCGCATACCGCCGAAGGTGTTTTTGCTGAGCTGCTTCGGTTGGCCAAGGAGTCCGGCCTGGCGGCCTTGGTCGCTACCCATAACCCTGATTTGGCGGCACGGATGGACCGGCGCGTAACACTCAAGGAAGGACGGCTTGAAGAAGCCCCTAAAGCAAGGAAGACGCGTAAGCGGGCGAAGAGTGATTGAGATCCGATCGGACCTAAGGGAGCTGGGCATGAGCGAGGATGACGGACTTTATCTTGGCAGGGCGGAACTGGACCAGGAGCATCAGGGCCAACTGGATTTGCTGCGGGCCATGGAAGTTGAACTTGAAAAGGGTGGGGACCAAGGGATTCTGGTGCCGCTGGTGGATCAGTTGATAGCCTTCACCGATGTTCATTTTATGAGTGAACAATTATTGATGCGCCAGCATAGCTATCCCGGGTTCGGACCGCATGAGGCTGATCACGAGCGCTTGATGGAACAGGTGCTGAAATTGCAATCAACGGTCCGTAGCGGTGAGCAGGCGGTGAGCTTGGCAGAACTTAATCTCCTGCGCGATTGGGTTGCTGAGCATATTCGCAAGATGGATTTAGCTTTTTCCCTGTTTCTGGCCAAATCTTCGGAGGCCGGTCAGTAATGGCTTCGTGACCAAAAGCTGGGTCGCCCGCCAAATGCGGGGTCCGCGATGCCCTTTTCAGGGCAACGCGACAACTTTCAATTGATTTTTTCAAAAAAAACCGTAAAAGATGTTGTGTCGATACGTTTTACACGTAAAGAGGGATAAAGGACGCCCGGTGGGGTTGCCCCTCCCTGATCCCCGCCGGCGAGCCCTCCTCTTCGTTGCACCAGGAAGAGGAGGGCGCTTTATCTTTAGGCTAAATACCAAGCGTCTTTTTCAGGCGGGCCAGAAGCCCGGTTTTTTCCGGCGGTTTGGCCTTTGCCTTGGGTTTT
>DUZC01000011.1 GCA_013349735.1 Rhodospirillaceae bacterium | reverse complement strand
GTCAGCTCTTCCGCGCCAGTCTGCGGCTGCGTCTGCCCGCCAGGGCGGTCATCAAAACAGCGCCCCGCCTCTCACCCCGCCTGTTGGATGGAGGCTGGTATATCCTGGTGGGGCTGGGCAGTCTTTATTGCGGCTGGCAGTTGATCGCCTATGTCTCCGCCGCCTTGCAGTGGCGTGATTTACTGGAAGTCAGCCAGTTGACCCTCTTTACCATGATCCGGGTCGTACTGTTGATTGCTTTGGCCAGTCTGCTTTGGGTCCCGGTGGGGGTCTGGATTGGGCTACGTCCCGGCTGGACCGCTAAAATCCAGCCTTTGGCGCAGTTTCTGGCAGCCTTCCCCGCCAATCTGATGTTCCCGGTGGCGGTGGTGATGATTGTCCGCTTTGATCTCAATGTCGAAGTCTGGGTCGGCCCTTTGATGGTTCTGGGAACGCAATGGTATATATTGTTCAACGTCATTGCCGGGGCCTCGGCCTTTCCCAACGATCTTAAGGAAGCCGCCGCAAACTTCCGCATTCGTCGCTGGCAATGGTGGCGCTCGGTGATGCTGCCCGGCATATTCCCTTATTATGTGACCGGTGCCATCACCGCCTCGGGCGGGGCCTGGAACGCCAGCATCGTCGCCGAATATCTGAAATGGGGCGATACCACGATCAGCGCCAATGGTATCGGCTCTTATATTGCCCGGATGACCGAAGCTGGGGATTATCCCAGGATCGTGTTGGGAATTGCCGTCATGTCGGTCTTTGTCACCATTTTCAACCGGCTGTTGTGGCGTCGTCTCTACGGTTTTGCAGCCGATCGCATGCGTCTTAACTGATGATCCGGAGTTCCTTGCCATGAACAGCCTTGCCGCAGCCCCGGTCATCATCGACCCGCTGATGTCGGTGAAAAAAGTCCGCCAATCCTTTGCCAAAGCCTCGGCCGGCGAAGTGGTGGTGCTGGACGATGTCGATCTCGATTTGCGGTCGGGGGAGATCGTCGGTTTGTTGGGCCGCTCGGGTTCGGGGAAATCGACATTGCTGCGCATTACCGCCGGCCTGATCCGGCCCAGCGCGGGCAGCGTCGTCTATCAGGGCCGCCCCATCAGCGGTCCCTGCGATGGCGTTGCCATGGTCTTTCAGACTTTCGCCTTGTTCCCTTGGCTAACGGTTCTGGAAAATGTCGAAGCCGGTCTCGAGGCCCTGGGGGTCGGGGCCAAGGAAATGCGCCGCCGGGCGCTGGCGGCGATCGATTTGATCGGTCTTGATGGGTTCGAATCCGCCTATCCGCGCGAATTGTCAGGGGGCATGCGCCAAAGGGTGGGCTTTGCCCGCGCCTTGGTGGTTGACCCCGCTCTTTTGCTGATGGATGAACCCTTTTCTGCCTTGGATGTTTTGACGGCGGAAACCTTGCGCACCGACTTTCTGGAATTGTGGAACGAGAGAAAACTGCCTATCCAATCGGTGTTGCTGGTGACCCACAATATCGAGGAAGCGGTCCTGATGTGCGACCGCATTCTGGTGTTTTCTTCTAATCCCGGCCGTGTCGTTGCCGAAATCACCGTTGATTTACCCCATCCCCGCAACCGCTTCGACCCAAGCTTCCGCCAACTGGTCGATGATATTTACTCTCGGATGACCGCCCGAGCGGCGCCGGTCGTCGAAAAGGGCAGGCAGCCAGCCGCGCCAATCGGGACCCGATTGACCCGGGTTTCCACCAACCTGATGGCCGGTCTGCTGGAACTGCTGGCCCAGCCGCCTTACGATGGCCATGCCGATCTGCCCGAAATCGGTGGGCGCCTGCAGCTTGAGGTCGACGAACTCTTTCCCATCGTCGAAGCCCTGCATATGCTTGGCTTCGCCAAGCTGGAACAGGGGGACATTCAGTTAACCGTCTCTGGCCGCCTGTTTGCTGAGTCCGAGCTGGAAGGTCGGAAACGTCTGTTTTCCGAACATTTGCGGAATAATGTGCCTCTGGCCGCGCATATTCGCCGTGTTCTGGACGAAAGACCCGGACATCGCGCCCCGCTGGTTCGGTTTGAATCCGAGCTTGAAGATGGGCTTTCCGAGGATGCCGCCACTGAGACCCTGCGCACGGTCATCAGCTGGGGCCGCTATGCCGAGCTCTTTTCCTATGACGATCAGACTGAACTGTTCAGCCTGGAGAATCCGACGGAATAGGGTTTATTCCGCGCGGGGCATCAACTCAGAAGCGCATTAGCCCGCATAAAAGAACAACATTGTTATCGCTTGGCCAAATAAGCTGTGGCATATTCTTCTAATATTCTAATATGCCTCGGGATTCAGTGTTGTTGCGATGCTAAAACGTGACCAAGCATGTTAAAACATGGCGAAATCTGGGCGGCCATCGATAGACTGGCCCGGGATCATGGTTTTACTACCTCGGGATTGGCGCGTCGCTCGGGACTGGATCCAACGACTTTTAATCGCAGTAAGCGGGTTTCGTCTGACGGCAAAGCCCGCTGGCCAAGTACGGAAAGCCTGTCAAAGGTTCTCGAGGCGACCGGGGTGCCACTGGTCCATTTTTTCGGTCTGGTCAACCAGAATGCAGGGTCTCCGCAAAGCAGAACCTTACCCATGGCCAGTTTGTCTGATCTGGCGGCGGGCAATCATTTTGATCCCCAGGGTTTGCCAACCGGCGAGCATTGGGATGGCATTTCTTTGGCCGAACTCCATGACCCGCGCGCCTTCGCCGTCGAAATTATGGGTGCGTCACTCGAGCCCTTTTATTTTGATGGCGATGTGGTGATCGTGTCGCCAAGCGCCCCGGCCCGGCGCGGCGATAGGGTTTTGCTGCGCAGCCTCACGGGCGATATAAAAATTTGCCGTTTGTTGCGCCGAACCGCCCGGCGCATCGAAGTGCAATCCCTGTCCGGAGACGCCGCGCTATCGAGCCATCCCGCGGAAAGCGTTTCGCTGCTGGCCCGCATCGTCTGGGTCAGTCAGTAGCAAGAAAAGTACGGATTTGCCCGACGGCATCGGCCAGGCCGACACGTTGAATAGCCACGCCTGACGGAAAGGCGCCGGCCAGTCGAGACGGCATCAGCGGGTCGAGCAGGACAAAAACCCCGGCATCGTCGGATCGGCGAATCAGGCGGCCGAAAGCCTGCTTCAAGCGCAAGCGGGTGATCATGTCGTCATAGGCCTTGGCCTGACCGGACGCCGTGCGCCGGGCTTTGTGCAGAATATCGGGTCGTGGCCAAGGAACCCGATCAAAAACAATCAGGCGCAGCGACCGCCCGGGAACATCGACCCCATCACGGACAGCATCGGTTCCAAGCAGACAGGCATCCTCTTCGGCCCGGAAGATGTCGATCAGGGTGCCGATATCCATGCCATCCACATGTTGGGCCAGCAGGCGCAAGCCCGCCTGATCCAGAGGCTGAACGATCCGTCGCCAGACTTCCCGCAGGCGGACCACAGCGGTAAACAGGCCCAACCCGCCGCCACCGGCCGCCAGAAAAAGCTCGCGGTAGGCGGCGGCGACCTGGTCAAGATCGTCTTTGCGAACATCGGTGACCACCAGGACGCGGGTTTGCGTCGGATAATCAAAAGGCGAGGGAACGGCGGCCCGAACCGCCGGCGCGGGCAGATGCAATGTTCCGCTGCGGCGTTCCGCGGCTTCCCAGTCCGCGTCCTGATCCCCGGATCCGTCCCGCAATGTGGCCGAGGTGATCAGCAGACCATGGGCCGGCTCGGCCAGGACTTTGGCAAAAGGACGCATCGGATCGACCCAATGGCGATGCAGGCCGACATCAACATCGCGGCCATCCTGACGGTCGACGGCGAACCAATCGACAAACTGGTTTTCGGGCTGGTTCCCCAGATCGGCTAACATGCTGGTCCAGGCGGATAAAGGGGCCAGGGCCCGATGTTCGAGCCCGCGCATGATGGCTTCGATCCGCTGTCGGCTGGCGCTGTCCAGATCCGCCGCCTCGGCGTCAAGGCGGGCATTCAGGTCTTTGGTCAGCCGGCGCACCGGAAGAGCAATTTCGTCAAGCGCATTCGCTAGCCGGCCAGCGGCGCTGATCAGGTCCGCCGAACAATGGCTGGGTTCACATTCAATACTGTATGTTCCGGCAGCTTTGGCCGCCCGCGCGTAAACCTCTTGACGCAATAGTCCAAGAAAGCTCTCACAAAGGCCCAGCGGCCGGTCTTCGGCCAATCGTTGCAGCCACCCTGTCGACGGCAATTGCCGCACGGCCTGCAGCAGCTGGTCAAGCGCGGCCAGGGAGTCGGGGTGACCCTCCAGCAAATCTTCGATGCGACGGCGCAGACCGCGCGCCCGGCTTTTGCGGGCCTCGCCATCGCCACCCAATAGCCAGCGCCTTAATTCCGCGGTTTCAAGGCCAGACAGGGATGCCGAAAAGGCATCGTCGGCGGCGGCAAACAGATGGTGCCCTTCATCGAAGACATAGCGCGTCGGCAATTGACTGTCTTCCAAACCACGAAATGCTGACATCATCAGCACCAGCGCGTGATTGGCGATAACCAAATGGGCCCGCTTGGCCCGACGAATGGTCCGTTCGATAAAGCATTTGCGGAAATGCGGACAAGCCGAATAGATACATTCGCCGCGTCGGTCGGCCAGACCCAGCGTGCGGGAACGTCCCAGCAGTTCAACCAGCCAACCGGGCAGATCACCGCCAATCATATCGCCATCGCGGCTGGCCAGGGCCCAGCGCGCCATCAGCCCAAGAGCTACGGCGTCACCGCCGGCCGACTCACCGGGCCCCAGCCGTTGTACGGCTTCTTCGAAATTAAGCAGACAGAGGTAGTTCTCGCGCCCTTTACGAATGACCACCCTTCTGGCCTTGAGGACCGGGTCGGGATAGAGGCGGTTTAATTCGCTGTCCAATTGACGCTGTAGATTGCGGGTATAGGTGCTGATCCAGACCGGTCCCTGGTTTTTTTCCGCCCAGACACTGGCCGGGGCCACATAGCCCAAGGTTTTACCCGTACCGGTCCCGGCTTCGGCCAGAACCACCCAGGGGGTCGCCGGCGCCTGGCGGGGTGCGAATGCCAGCGCCCCGGCCGAAGCAAAATCGGCTTGGCTTGGTCTTTCCTCGGCCTCATCGCCCAGCATCAAAGCCAGCCGCGCCCTGGCTTCGGCGGCGTTGACCGGCTGATCGCCCGCCGGGGGTGGTGGCGCATGTTCGCTCCATTCGGCCAGGCGTTCCCATATTCTCAGACCGCTTCCTCCCGGCGGCTGCTGCGTTCCCAGCGCCGCCAGCACGGCCGGTGCCCAGGGCCATCCCTGGCGGGACATCAGCCAGGCGATGGCGCAGATATCCCTGCGATGCCCGGCGCTCCACTGCACCCTGCTTCTGGCCAGTTGGCGCAATAGGCAGGTGGCCACCAGCATCAGGCTGGCGGCCTCGCGATGATGGTTCGTGGGGATCTCCAAATCGAGCGCCTCAGCCAGACCACGGATGGTCGGCACGGCAAAGCGGGCCGGATGCACGAAGGCAAATAATTCGAGGACATCCAGAGCCGGCAGAGCCTCACTGCGGGTCCCCAAGCGGGCCACCACAGCCGGGCGGTGGCACAGAAGCGGCGGGTGTTGCTGCCACTGCCGCAGGGCCTCGGGCAAGGATAAATCGGCGATTTCACCCTCGCAGGCCAACCAAACCGCTCCGCGCGGGTGGACCACCAGGGCAGGCGCTGCGGGCAGAATCAGGGTCGGTGTCTCGGTGTCCGTCATGGCAGCCCCTGTATAGAGCCTCTGCTCGTTTCGTGACAGTATGAGAAATCCGGGTTAGCCTGCCGTTTTACTTTGGGATGCCGTCATGCCTGCCTCGCTTCGCGATTCTGCTCTGTTATCCACCGCCTGGCCGTTCCAAGAGGCCCGCAGTCTGGCCGACCAACGTCTCGGAGGAAAACTGCCGGCCAAGGGCTTTGTCCTGTTCGCGACCGGCTATGGTCCGTCAGGACTGCCACATATCGGGACCTTTGGCGAGGTGGCGCGGACGACGATGGTAAGGCGGGCTTTTGAATTGCTGGCTCCGGATGTACCGACCCGGCTTTACGCCTTTTCCGATGACCGCGACGGCCTGCGTAAAGTACCTGACAACATTCCCAACAAGGAGCTGGTCGCAGCGCATCTGGGTAAACCCTTGACGGCCATTCCGGACCCTTTTGGCACCCATGAAAGTTTCGGGCAGCATAACAACGCCCGTTTGCGAGGGTTTCTCGACTCTTTCGGCTTTCAATATGATTTTCAAAGCGCCACCGACTGGTATTTGTCCGGTCGCTTTGACGAGGGCTGCCGCGCCGTATTGGCTCATTATGACGCCATTATGGAGGTCATGTTGCCGACATTGGGCGAGGAACGTCAGCAGACCTATAGCCCCTTTTTACCGGTTTGCCCAAAAACGGGACAAGTCTTGCAAGTCCCGGTGCTTGATCGCGATGTGGCGGCAGGACGGATCATTTATCGCGCCCCGGATGGCCAGCTGGTGGAAACACCGGTCACCGGGGGTGCGGTCAAGTTGCAATGGAAGGCCGACTGGGCGATGCGCTGGTATGTCCTGGGCGTCGATTACGAAATGTCCGGGAAAGACCTGATTCCCAGCTATCAATTGGCCAGCCGGATTTGCCGGATTCTGGGCGCTGAACCACCGCTCAATCTCAGCTATGAGCTCTTTCTCGACGAAAATGGGCAAAAGATCTCAAAATCCAAGGGCAATGGTCTGGCCGTCGAGGACTGGTTACGCTATGCGCCACCGGAAAGCCTGGCTTTGTTCATGTTTCAAAAGCCAAAGGCCGCGAAACGTCTTTATTTTGACGTTATTCCGCGCACCGTGGATGATTACCTGACCTTTCTCGAAAAATATCCTCATGAGGACGAAGCCAAGCGTCTCGCCAATCCGGTCTGGCATATCCATCAAGGGCAGCCGCCACAGCCCGAGACCGGGCTGACCTACACTATTTTACTTAATCTGGCCTCGGTCTGTCATGCCGAGGACCGGTCGGTTCTGTGGCATTTCATCAGCCGCTATGTGCCAGGCGCCAGCCCGGACAGCGCGCCCTTGCTGGACCGGCTGGTTGATTATGCTGTGACCTATTACCAAGACTTCGTCAAGCCAACCAAACGCTACCGTCTGCCCAACCCTGCCGAAAGCCTGGCCCTGGCAGACCTGGCAGAGGCCTTGGAGGCTTTGCCGTCTCCCGCCGACGCCGAGATTATCCAGACATTGGTCTATGAAGTGGGAAAGCGGCACCCAACCTTTACCGAATTACGGGCTTGGTTTTTGGCCCTTTATGAAATCCTGCTGGGTCAGGACCAGGGACCAAGAATGGGCTCCTTTATTGCGCTTTTTGGGGTGCCTGAAACGGTCGCTCTGATTCGGCGCGCCATCGCCCTGGAAAATCTTGGCGCCAAAGAATCCGTTGACAGGCTCTAAGGCTGCTCATAGACCCTTCATCCTTGGCGAAAGGTTGGAATGAGCGCAAGCCCTACCCTTGGAAGACTGTCATTGCCTGGGCACCGCCTGGAGCTGGGTGCCGAGGCGCCGCTTCAGCTTGACTGCGGCCATGCGCTGGCCCCGGTTACCATCGCCTACCAGACCTATGGCCGGCTGAATGATGACAAATCCAATGCCATTCTCATCTGCCATGCCTTGACCGGCGATCAGTTCGTCGCCGAAACCCACCCGGTTACGGGAAAGCCCGGTTGGTGGGAGGAAATGGTCGGACCGGGCTGTGTTTTGGATACCGATCGCTATTTCCTGATCTGCGCCAATGTGCTGGGCGGCTGCATGGGCACCACCGGCCCGGCCGATGAAAACCCGGCCACCGGCAAACCCTGGGGTCTCAGTTTCCCTGTGATCACCATTGGCGATATGGTGCGGGCGCAGTTGCGGCTGGTCGACTCTCTGGGCATTGACCAACTCTTCTGTGTGATTGGCGGCTCGATGGGCGGCATGCAGGTGCTGGAATGGGCGGTCCGCTATCCGCAACGCGTTTTCGCGGCCATCCCCATCGCCTGTTCGGCCCGCCATTCCGCGCAGAATATCGCCTTTGCCGAAGTCGGCCGCCAGGCCATTATCGCCGATCCCGACTGGCATGGCGGCGACTATCCATTACACGATCGACGCCCTGAGCGAGGGTTGGCGGTGGCGCGCATGGCCGCCCATATCACCTATCTTTCTGAACCGGCGTTGCATCGCAAATTTGGCCGTAATCTGCAAGGGCGCACCCTAACTTACGGCTTTAATGCCGATTTCCAGGTGGAAAGCTATTTGCGCCATCAGGGCAGCAGCTTTGTCGAACGGTTTGATGCCAACAGCTATCTCTATATCACGCGGGCCATGGATTATTTTGATCTGGCGGCGGATCATGGCGGCGTTCTTGCCAATGCGTTCCGGGGCATAAAAACCCGTTTTTGCATTATCTCTTTCACCAGTGACTGGTTGTTCCCGACGAAAGAAAGCCGGGCCATCGTTCATGCGCTTAATTCGGTGGCCGCTAATGTCAGTTTCGTCGAAGTCGCTTCCGATAAGGGGCATGACGCCTTCTTGTTGGATGAGCCGGAATTCCACGCCACTCTTTCCGGATTTCTTGACGGCGCCGCCGAGCATCGTGGTTTGCCCCGCGGAAAAGATCGATGAGCCGGCCGCCTTCGCCCCTCATGGATGATGGGACCTCCAGGCCAACGATCCGGGTCGATCTGCAATTGGTCGCCGACATGGTTGAGCCCGGTTGCCGTGTCCTGGATATCGGATGCGGCGAGGGCGTGCTGCTGGACTATCTGTACCGCTTCAAGCAGGTCGATGGGCGCGGCATGGAACTGTCGATGGCCGGGGTGCGGGCGGCCGTGGCGCATGGTCTTTCGGTGGTCCAGGGGGATGCCGACACCGATTTGAAAGACTATCCGACCGGGGCGTTTGACTATGTCATTCTCAGTCAGACCCTGCAGGCGACGCGGGCACCCAAGACGGTCTTGCAGCATATGCTGCGGATTGGCCGCCGGGCTATTGTCTCCTTCCCCAATTTTGGTCATTGGCGGGTGCGTAAGTCCTTGCTTTTTCAAGGCCGGATGCCGGTTACCGAAACGCTGACCTTTCAATGGTTTGATACGCCGAATATCCATCTTTGCACGATCCGCGATTTCACCGATCTCTGCCAAAGCCTGGATATCTCCGTCGAGCGGGCGGTGTCGTTGAACGCACGCGGGATGATCCGCTTTGACGCCGGCGGCGCATTGGCCAATCTTCTCGGGGAACAGGCCGTCTTCTTGCTGCGACGCGATTAACCGTTAGGTTCCTTGATGAAGGCCCGTTTTCTGCCCCTGTTCATCATCCTGTTTTGTCTTGGCAGCCCGTCTTTGGCCGCGGCAGATAGCGTGGAACTGGTCTGCCGCAAGGGCTTGTCGCCAACGGATCCCGGACTCTTTCTGGCCCTGGATTTAAGCGCCCACAGCGTTACGATCTGGGACGATGCCACGCCCAAGGGGTCCGAAAAGGCTTATACAGCCGTGCCTTTTACGGATGGACCGGCTCTGATGACATGGTCAACCAAGATTGATATCCCGAAATGCTGCAGCATAGACAGCGGCTATGAACTGCATCGCGACCTGCGTGCCGTCGAGGTTACCACCGTCAGTTCTCGGTCCACGCAGGGGCCTAATCACAAGACGTTACTCTGCGTCAGGACCGGCGGACGCTAATCGGACTTCTGTCGGTTGAACCCCTGGGGCATCGGCAAATAACTTCTTTTGCGACCCTTGCGTTCCCCGCCGGCGCTGGCCGCGTAAAGCTGCTTGGCCGCTTCGACCAGCAAAACCCCGGCGAAGGCAGGAAACCAACGCGCTCCCATGCGTTCCCAGGCTGAGGCTGAGCGCAACAGAACCCGAGAGCGGAACGGTGGGATGAAAAGCGCCTGCGAGACCTGCAGCGGCGCGTACATATTCTCGCGGAGCAGACGATTGAGCTGGGATGGGGTATAGGGTCGCCCCTGCCCAAACGGGGTTCTTTCCACATGCGCCCAGAGCCCATGGCGGTTGGGTGTGGCCACCAGCAGCCGTCCGCCATCACTGAGCACGCGCCAGATTTCACGCAAGGTCGCACGGACCTGTTCGGTGGATTCCAGACCATGTACCAGCAGGACCCGATCTACCGAGCGATCGGGCAAAGGCAATTCAGTTTCATCGGCAAGACAAACCAGCCCCGGTCCTGCGGGGGGCCAGGGCAGCACGCCTTGGGACGCCGGCATCACAGCGATGACCCGTTCGCTTTCTTCCTGAAAGGACCCCAAATAAGGCAAGCAAAATCCCAGACCGAGAACACGGCAGCCCGAAGTGTCGGGCCAGATGTTGCGGATCTGCCGCCGGATCATCCGCCGCGCGGTTTGCCCCAGCCCGGTGTCATAGAAATCTCTGAGATCGATGATGTCGTTCCACATGGATCCATCAAAGCGGTCTGTTTCCGTCCCTCGCAAGCAAAATCGACGCAAGCCTGAAATCGTCAGACATGATAGTTTGGCTCGTTCAAACGAAGATCGCGGGAAGAAATGGCCAGACTGCAGATCGAACAGATTTCGGTGCTAAAAGACAATTATACCTATCTGCTGCATGATCCGGCCAGCGGCGCCACCGCCGTCGTCGATCCGGCCGAAGCGGATCCCGTCCTGGATCGGTTGCGCCTTCGCGGTTGGCGGCTCAGCCATATTCTGAATACGCATCATCACGCCGACCATGTTGGCGGAAATTTGCAGTTGCGCCAGGCGACGGGCGCAAAGGTCTTCGCTTCATCCAACGATGCCGGGCGCATTCCGGGCATCGATGAAAGCTTAAGGGACGGCCAGAGCCTGCAATTGGGCACGCAGGCGGGGCAGGTCCTGGAAGTACCGGGCCATACCCTTGGCCATATCGCATTCTGGTTCGCAGACAGTGAGGCTATTTTCGTCGGGGATACCCTGTTCATGCTGGGATGTGGACGTTTGTTCGAAGGAAGCGCCGCGCAAATGTGGGCCTCATTGCAGAAAATTTCCGCCTTGCCTCCGGCGACGCTGGTCTATTGCGCCCATGAATATACCGAAAGCAATGCCCGCTTCGCCGCGACCCTAGAGACAGATAATCAGGCGCTGGCTGCCCGCCGGGCCGAGGTGAGCGATTTGCGCGAAAAGGGGCTTCCCACCGTGCCGGCGCGGCTTGAAGTGGAATGCGCCACCAATCCGTTTCTGCGCGCCGCTTTGCCCAGCCTTAAACGGGCTGTCGCGATGACGGAGGCCGATCCGGCCGCGGTATTTGCCGAAATTCGTCGGCGTAAGGATGTATTTTGATGGCTCAAAACCCAACGCCAATGCTGCTTCGTTTCAGTCCAACTTCTCCCTTCGCTCGCAAAGTGCTGGTTTTGGCCGAAGATATTGGTCTAAGGGAACAGATTCAGTTGGTTCCCACCAACCCCTGGGCGGCGGATACGGACCTGCCGGCCTGCAACCCGTTGGGAATGGTGCCGGCGCTGGGTTTGGGGTCGGGCGAATGGCTTTATGATTCACCGGTGATCTGCGCCTATTTGGACAGCCTTCACAGCGGCCGGCGGCGCATACCCGACAATGGTCCGTCGCGCTGGACGGCGCTGCGGCGTCAGGCTTTGGGCGATGGTTTGATGGAGGCCGGCCTCAAATTACGGATCGAGACAACCATGCGCCCGGCCGCCTTGCGCTGGGCTGACTGGTGCGCTCGCCAGGACGCCAAAATCCGGCGCGCGCTTCAGGCGTTGGAGGGCGAGGTTTTAACGTTCCCCCGGGAAGACTGGACCATCGGCGAAATAACCATCGCCGTCGCCTTGGGTTATTTAGACTTCCGCTGGCCCGGGCATGACTGGCTGAGGGACTGTCCGCAGCTGGCGGTCTGGTCTGAACACCAGAAAACCCGCCCTTGTTTACAATCTACTATGCCAGTGGAATGACGGGACGCCCTCAATACATATGTTGTCCGCCATTGATGGACAAAGTTGCCCCGGTAATAAAGTCAGCCTCATCGGCCACCAAGAAAAGGACGCCGCGGGCAATGTCCTCAGCGCGCCCTAGGCGGCCGACAGGGATCCGGGCGATAATTTTTTCAAGCACCGCGTGGGGCACGGCCCTGACCATTTCGGTATCCACATAGCCGGGGGCGACGGCATTCACTGTAATGCCCTTGGCCGCCCCTTCCTGGGCCAAGGCCTTGGTAAAACCGTGGATACCGGACTTGGCGGCGGCATAATTGACCTGACCATATTGACCGGCCTGTCCATTCAAGGAACCGATATTGACGATGCGGCCGAACCCTCGATCGCGCATGGAATCGATGACGGCCCGGGCTGTGTTGAAACAGGAACTGAGATTGGTATGGATGACATCCTCCCACTGATCGAAGCTCATGCGGTGGATCGTGGCATCCCGGGTGATCCCGGCGTTGTTAACAACGATTTCTACCGGGCCGATCTCGGCGGTAATTTTTTGAATCGCCGCTTCGACTTGTGGATAGTTGGACACATCAAAGCGATAAGCCGGTATGGCGGTTTCTTTGGTAAAAGCTTCAGCGGCTTCGACATTGCCAAAATAGTTAGCGACGACCCGATAGCCTGCATCGCGCAAAGCCAGTGAAATGGCTCTGCCTATACCGCGGGTTCCCCCGGTTACAAGGGCGACTCTTCCCATTGCTTCCTCCATTGCGTTACATTTTTTCTAATTTTTTTAGCCATTTGATCAAAACACCATACACCTCGCTGGTGGCTCGCGCGCCTGAGACCATACCGATATGGCCGGTTTCCACCACCAAGCCCTTACCATTGCCCAGCCGTTCCGCCAAGGCCAAGGCCGAGGGTGGCGGAACAATACGGTCTTTGGAAGGGATCAATGCCAGCGCCGGCTTATAAAAATTTTGTGGCAGGATGGGCGTGTTGGCCAAATGCCAAGCACCCCGGACCGGCAAATTATCAACATACCATCCGAACAGACATTCGCGGGCAACGCCCGCGGTCAAGGCGACACCGTCGTTCAACCAATCCTCAAGCGTGACGAAATCCCGGGCTTTGGCGCTTTGTGTTTTCATTCGGCCGAAGGTGCGGAATTTACGTTCGATACCCCCGGGATCGATCGTGGTGAAGAGGGTTTGCAAAAGATCAACCGGGAATTGTCCAAACAGCGTGAGGACATCCTCGAGAACGGGGCGCAGGCTGGCAACCATCTGTCCCTGTTCGGCATTGGGTTGATGAAAATCCCAAGGGGTCGCCAGCGCGACGAGTCCACTGACATCGTCCTGGCGCAAGACGGCCAGGCCCAGACCCAGCAAGCCACCCATACAATAGCCGAGCACGGCTGGCCGGCGGCCCGAACGGGCAAGCACCTCATCCAGCACGCGACCAAGGCGTCCGGCGACATAAGACTCCAAGGTGAAGGTCTGTTCGGTGCTGCCCGGAGCATCCCAATCCACCAGATAAGGTCGCAAGCCCCGCGCGGCCATGGTTCGCAACAGACTGCGCTTTCGGGAAAGGTCCAGGATATAAGCACGGTTAACCAGCGAGGGAACGACCAGAACCGGCAAACCCGTGGACCCCGGCAAGCCATAATCGAGCAGGCGGGTGGTTCCTTCCTGCCAAATGGTCGGAGGCACAGGTAAATCACGCTGATAGGGGTGCTGCCGATAGGCTTCGATCCCGGTCAGAAAGGCTTCGACCCGACGGGTGCTTTCAGCTCTGAGGGCGCGGTCGAAGTCCTTTTCCCCGATGCCGTCGATATCGTGCTTCAGGCGCTCTGCCGCTTCCCGCAATTGCGGCTTCCAGACGAAGGAGCCGTTCCTCCAGCTCGGCAACACGGCCAGCGAGGAGAACAGCATCGAGGCCTGGCTGAGCAGGTGAAACGGCAGTGGGCGAGGGCCCTGGCGCGGCGTTCGCGGTTGGTTGGTCTTGGCGGTTTCGAGACTCATCGGCGCCTGTCTGCGGTTTGGCGGGAGATAGGCCGGTGGCGGCAGCCCAGGCCGCGGCCCCGCGGGTCAGCATGGTATAGGTCTTGGCCAGCCCCTCGGCAAGGCCGGGGTCATTGACCACGGCAGCCACCTGATCCTGCCAGAGGTCCAGATAGCGGCGGGCCAGCCTTTCTATTTCCGGGGCATCGGTCATAATCTTAGTATAAACCAAGCCCTTCCAGCTTGGCCAGCCGGGCGATGGAACGGCCATCAAATAGACGCAATCAGCCTCTTCACGGCCCCATCAACGAAAGAAAGCGTGCCGAATATCGCAAGCGGACGCAAAAAAATTTTGCAAGACGGGAATTTCCGTTAGAGTAGTTTCGCTCATCCTAGGGAATCAGGCTGCTCATGTCCGATACAAAAGCTCCGATCACGATTAAGAAATACGCGAACCGCCGTCTCTACAACACGGCGACCAGCAGCTATGTAACCCTTGATCATCTGTGTCAGATGGTTAAAGACAATGATGATTTTGTCGTTTATGACGCTAAAACCGGCGAGGATATCACCCGTTCGGTGTTGACCCAGATCATTGTCGAGGAAGAAGGAAAAGGTGGGCAGAACCTGCTGCCGATCCCGTTCCTGCGCCAGCTGATCGGATTTTATGGCGATTCGTTGGGGGGGTTGGTTCCCCGCTATCTTGAATATTCCATGCAGTCTTTTCATCGCAATGAAGAGCAGATGCGCCAATATATGCAGCAGGCTTTGGATGGTCTTTTCCCCTTTAATCCAATCGAGGAAATGAACAGGCAGAATATCGCCCTGTTTGAAAGCGCCATCAAAATGTTTACCCCCTTCTATAATGAAGCCTCGGGTGAGGCTGGCGCGCCCGGGGATCCCCGGCCATCAGAGTCGGCTCTTCAGGAAATGCAAAGCAGACTGACAGTCATGCAGCAGCAATTGGACGAACTGGCCAAACATAAGAAATAGCTTTGCTTGCTATTTCTATTTTTTTCACGGGCAGTCTGGAAAGTCGCTTGTCCCATTCCCACATCCGGATTCCGGTGTGGCGTTTTTTTAGTTCGTGCGCTTTCGCCCTCGGCATTTTTATAAACGGCCGAATCGGGACGAAGATCAGGCCATCCGGCGCAGTAATGGCACCTTGATTCGGATGCCGATAGTGTTGGAGCCCACAATAAACGCCCTATTTTAAATACTCTTTTAATATCAATTTTGCGTTTATCAGGTCAGGACTTCTGGTGAAGTCGAAGTAGGTTATTAGGAAAATTTAATAAACAAACCAGTTGTTGTAAGACGTTTACGAAATAAATGAGAACAATTAAGCAACAAAAGAAAATATTTACTTGATTGGGATGAAAAAGCCGAATAATGACCTACCGAAGAAAATACCGCGAGCCGCCTACCAAACGACGCCAGGTCGCGCCGACCGATTGATGCCCAGCAGGGACAATGCCCAGTGCCATGCAGAAAATATCGACAAAGCCACAGAATCGCGCAACAGACACGGATCGGCATGTAGGGGCCAGAATTCGCGAACGCCGAATCATGCTCGGTCTAAGTCAACAGCAAATGGCGGATTTAATCGGCGTTACTTATCAACAGGCTCATAAATATGAGCGCGGAATCAACCGCATTTCCGCCGGACGCCTTTATGAAATCGGCCATGTTCTGGGTGTGATGGTCGGGTATTTTTATGAAGGTTTGGAAGCCCAGCGAAGCTCGGAACTGACCGCCCGTCAGCGGATGTGTCTCGAACTGGCGCGTAATTTTTCCATCATTTCCAATGAACGTCATCAGGAAGCCTTAAGCCAGTTGGCTCGGGTCCTGGCCAGCGACAGCTAGAGTTTTTCGCATTTTGATTGAATCAAAAAACTGAAAAACTCTTAAGCCCGGGCGGCGCTTGAGCATTGAAAAATCTCTGATTTTTCAAATCTTTATAGCTATGGGGTCGTGCCTGATGAGCATTGGCGAACAAGACACGGATTTGATCGGATCACACCGGATGAGCGCGGATGATAACTGCGTCTTTGGCGCAGCCAATTTTTTTGATCCGTGCACATCCGCTGTAATCTGGGAATCCGTGTCCAAAAGCTTGCCCGCCAGCCAAATGCTGATCCTCGCCCACACTCTCATCAGAGATGATCGGCAATAGAACGAAATCAGCACTTGCTCATAATGGATGCTCTAGATCCAACCCAGGAATCGCCACCAGAAATAATCCAGCGGCAGCAACAGGACGATCGTGAGCAAGGCCAGAAGCAGGCAGAGGGTCTGTGCCGGCCGCATCGGTTCTCCGCCTAGCTGCATGGCAACCACCATCGGCGCCGACTCATAAGGCAATAATACATTGGAAAAGCCTAACACCTGGCTCATCAGGACGGCCGGCAGGGATAGACCCGAAGCGTCGGCCATCTGCCCGGCCAAGGGCGTCAACACGGCCGGAACACCGGGCAGCGTGGTGACGAGGCCGACCAGGGTGCTGACCGCGGAAAGGGCCGCAAAATTCATCATCGGGGCGTCGTGGGACAGCGGTACGATTTCCAGACAGAGACTGGCCAGGCGGTGACCCAGTCCGGATTTGTCGACGAGAGCCCCCAATCCCATAATTCCGGCTACATAAAACATCGAGCCAAAATTAACCTGTTCACCGAAGGTCTTCTGACCGACCAGGCCGATCCCCGGCAGCAACAGCAGGACCGCCGCACCCATGCTGACCCAGGCTGGACTGATATGATGGAGAAAATCAGTCGCCCAGAGCATCAAGGCCAGGGTCAGCAGAACCGAAAGCCAACGCTCTTCGCCGCCCATTGGCGGGCTGGCCAGCAAGGGCTGAGGGCGGGGCTGATCTGGCCATAGCCAGACAATGAGCGGCACCATGAGCGCCGTCTTAAGTGCCCCCATCACGGGAAAGTGCAGAAGCAGATAGGTCCCATAGGTCGGCGCGTAATGATAAGCGGTTTCCGCCGCGCCGAGGAGAACAACATTGGGAACATTGGCGGGCAGGATGGCAAAGGTGCCGACATGGGCGCCAAACGCGGCCGCCAGAACGACGCCGGTACGCCCCTGACTGCCCGGTGCAAAGCCAAAGCGATCGGCCAAACTGAGCGCGATAGGCATTAAAAGGATGACCCGCCCCATTGAGGAGGGCATCAAAAAGCCCATGGCCACACCAACCAGAGTGACACCTCCGATGACCCCCCAGTAACTGTTGCCGAAGCTTCTCGCTAAGCGCCGGGCGAGGCGTTGGCCAAGACCGGTATTTCGCACCGCCACGCCAACCACCAGGCCACCAAAAATCAGCCAGAGGGCTGCTGAGTGAAAGCCGCTGAATATGATCTCGGGGGCCGCCACCTTAAACAGCATCGCGGCCGTAAAAAAAACCAGGGCGGTGACATATTCGGGAATGGCGCCGGTTGCCCACAGACCAACGGCCGCCAGCGACAAGGCCAACGCCTTGTTTTCCTCGAGCGGCAGGACCGGCCAAAGAAGAAGCGCCGCAGCCCCGACCAGGGCGATGGCGGCGATGAAGCGAGACAGGAAAAAATGCGGCAGCATCGACGATGAAAACCCGCAGCGGCCAGGGGATGGGCAGCTTGGTGGCGACATCGTCAGCTTGTCAAGCTTTGAAGCTTTCCTGTTGGCGTAACCAAGGTTTCAGCCTACTCTCCGGGGTCTGTTTTTAGCTTCCAATAAAGGTTGAACGGTTGCTCGGCCGAAGTCTTAATCCCTCGCGATTTGTCGCTCTGCTCGAAGAATTCCGCCAAAAAATTACCCATGAGCGGATCAGTTCGCGAATCAGCGAAATTAAACAAGAAGAACTGATCGCCTTGGTCAAACTTGAGGCCGAGGTCAAAGCCCGTTACCTGGTTTCCGTGTTGGAACTGATCGACCCCAAGATGACCGACCTGCCCCACCATGTTGACGAGGCCCGCCACTACCGGAAAATGTTCGAGGAAATTGAACATGCGGTAAAAAACCTGGTCAAAGGGGTTGTTGCCAAGGAAATTCCAATGCCTGGCCTGGTCTCTGAAACGGAGTTCTCGGCCGAGGTCGAAAGGGCCATCGAAGCCTACATCCAAGTCAATCAGGAAGAGTGGGATCATCTGGAGTAGATCGCAATGTCCTCTGTCCCAACCGGTTTGCATCGGTCAATTTTCCGTGAATATGACATTCGCGGTATCGTTGGCGAGACCTTGTTTGCCGAGGATGCTCGCGCTCTCGGTCGGGCTTTTGGCGCCACGGTTGGTGCCGATGGTCTGGTCGCGGTGGGGTATGACGGCCGGCTAAGCAGTCCGCTGCTTGCTCCCGCTTTGATCGAAGGACTGATCGAGGCTGGGGCCCGGGTGGTGGATATTGGCCAGGGGCCAACCCCGATGCTCTATTTCGCCAGCCAACATTTGGCCGCCGACGGGGCGATGATGATCACAGGATCACATAATCCGCCGACCCATAACGGCCTGAAAATGATGCTGCACAATAAGCCTTTTTTTGGGCCCGATATTCAGACCTTGCGCAACCGGGCCCTGGCCTGGCAACCAGGAGCGAGGCCCGGCAGCCTTACCAAACAGGATGTCAGCAAGGCCTATCTCGCCAAATTGCTGGAAGAGGTCCCTGACGGAAGGCCGCTCAATGTGGTCTGGGATCCGGGCAACGGCGCCACCGGCGATATTGTCAGCCGCCTGACGGCCGTGCTTCCCGGACGGCATCGGCTGATCAATGAGCGGATCGACGGCAATTTTCCGGCCCATCATCCTGATCCAACCGATCCTCATACGCTCGAGCAGCTGATTGCCGCGGTCGCCGAGGATGGCGCCGATCTCGGCATTGCTTTTGATGGGGATGGCGACCGCATCGGTGTTGTCGATGGCAAGGGGCGCATTCTGTGGGGCGATCAGATCCTGATGCTTCTGGCGGAAGACGTTCTGCAAGCGCGGCCGGGCGCTCCGATTATTGCCGACGTTAAGGCCAGTCAGGCTTTGTTTGACCGGATTGCACAATTGGGTGGCGAACCGGTGATGTGGCGAACCGGTCATTCCCTGATTAAAACCCGGATGGCCGAAATCAAGGCCCCTCTGGCCGGCGAGATGAGCGGCCATATCTTTTTCGCCGACCGCTATTTTGGGTTTGATGATGCCATCTATGCCGCCATGCGTCTGATCCGTCTGGTGGCGAAGTGGCATGAGGTCAGTCTGGCTGACCGCTATGATGGGTTGCCGCGCTTGATCAATACCCCGGAGCTCCGCTTCGACTGCCCGGACGACCAAAAGTTTTCGGTGGTTGCCCTGGTGCGCCAACGTCTGAAGGACGGGCTGGGCCAAGTAAACGACCTGGATGGCGTCCGGGTAACCCACCCCGATGGCTGGTGGCTGCTGCGCGCTTCGAACACCCAAGCTGTCCTGGTGGCGCGCTGCGAAGGCCAGGATGTTAAGGCGTTACAGCGCATGAAGG
>DUZC01000010.1 GCA_013349735.1 Rhodospirillaceae bacterium | reverse complement strand
TGTTGACCGGCCCGGAGGCGGGGTTAACCCGCGATGCGATTACGACGCCCTGGCAGTATGGCGGGCGGACGATCCGCCTGGTCGATACCGCTGGATTGCGCCGGCGTGCAAAAGTGAACGACTCGCTCGAACGACTGTCCACCGGTAACACCATTGAGGCCATTCGCATGGCCAATGTGGTCGTCCTGGTTATGGATGCCGAGGCCATATTGGACAAACAGGATCTTACCATCGCCAGGCTGGCTCTTGATGAAGGTCGGGCGTTGGTCATTGCCGTCAATAAGTGGGATCAGGTGCCGAATCGCGCCCAGGCCTTGCAACGTCTGCAGGATCGTTTGGCGACCTCTTTACCCCAGGTCCGTGGTCTGCCGACGGTGACCCTGTCGGCTCTGACCGGCAAGGGCGTCCCGCAACTGATGGATGCGGTGGTAGCGATTTATGAACTATGGAACCAGAGAGTTTCGACGGCTCAGCTCAATCGCTGGCTGGCCGAAATGACGGAAAGGCATCCGCCACCGGTGGTGCATGGCGGCAAACGCCTGCGCCTGCGTTATATTACCCAGGTGCGGACCAGACCACCGACTTTTGCCCTGTTTTCGCAGCGCGCCGACGAACTTCCGGACAGTTACAGCCGCTATCTGGTCAACGGACTGCGCGAAGCCTTTGGTTTAGAGGGGGTCCCTATTCGTCTGGGCCTGCGGAAAAGACGCAATCCCTATGTCGACGAAGATTGATCTGAAGGGCCCAAGCGGAAGAATTTGGTAATGCGGCCAAGCAATTGGTCGGCCAAGGATTTCTGGATAACTTCAGGACTTTCCCGACCGGCCAGTTTCGGGGCATTGATCATTTGGCGGACCGCCAGCACCTCACTCATCTGCACGGCAATTTGCGGGCGCTTTTGCATCAGCGGTCGCAAGGAATCGCGGCTTAATTCATAGACCATGCTATCCACCAGCGGGATGATGGTGGCGCTGCGGGTAGCACCGGTCAGCAGCGACATTTCGCCGAAAAAGGCGCCGGGGGAAATCTGGCCCACATTGGTTTCCATGCCGTCGGTGGTAATGAAAACATTGAGCAGGCCTTCCCGCAGGATAAACAAGGATTCGCCGGCTTCCCCCTGGCGGACGATAGGGTCGCTGGACCGCACCAGGCGGTGACTGATCTGAGCCGAGAGTTGGTTCAATTCCTCTTGGGTCAGGGTGCCGAACAGATCTATATGGCTTAGAAACAACGCGTCCTCATTGCCCGCAGCCACCGCGGCGGGCGCCGCTTGCTGCTGCAGGGCCAGCGTTTTGATCGGCCAGTTGATTCCCGAATAATGCAGATTGCGCAGCAAATTGCGTTGCACCCGATAGCGCAGCTTCGAGGACTGTTCGTAGCTTGGCACAAAAAAGAGCAGTTCCCATTCGATACCGCGCTCGTTGAAACCGGCGATTCGCACCGAGGGTTCAAAGGGCAGGGCGGCGATAATGTCGACTTGGCGGACGGCCGCCAACAGATTGCGCTCGGCCTGATGGGTTGTAACGGTCTGAGGCAAAGTAAAACGAAACCGTTCGCGATAATAACTATCCGGCTGGCTGAAGTTACGGAGCGGCTTCGCCATGACATGGGTGTTGGGCACCATGATTGTGATTTCATCGGTCGTGATCAGACGGGTTGCCCGCCACCCCACTTCGACGACCCGGCCGGCGTGACCATCGACCTCAATCCAGTCACCGACCTTAAAAGGCAGGGAAAGGCCGGTGAAAAGATCGGATATCATGTTTTTGAGGGCAATGCCGACCACCGCCACCATCATCCCCGAGGTGGTTACCAGGCTGCCCACCGGCACTTCGAACCAGGAACCGGCAATCACGATGGCGGTCAGGGTCCAGGCGGCCAAGGACACCACCTGGCGGACCAGACGCGAGGGCGGACTGCCGGAACGCTTGGCCAGGAACAGCAAAAAGAGACGGATCAGCAGGACCGTAAAAGCCGCGGCAAACAGCAGGGCGGGCAGGGTCGAATTAATCCAGGGCCGACTGTCAGAGCTGCCCCCGAAGTTTTGGGAAAGCCAAGGCCAAGCATGCCAAAGACTTCCCAGCATTGCGCAAAGCAAAGCCGGCAACGCGATAAAGCGGAGGGAAGGCAGCTCTGGGCCTTTCGCAGGATCCGCCATCAACCGGGCCTTTTCCGTCAAAAAACGATGCTGAGCGCCCCGATCCTGACATTTGAGCGCCAGGCGTCAGAATCGGACGGCTCAGGCTGCTATTCTTGTCCGATTGGCGATTTGGGGAAAGTGTTGAATGCGATGAAATAAAAAACGGCGGCCAACCCGAACAGATCGGGTCAACCGCCGTTTAAACAGAAATCAAAAGTTCAGCGCTTGGTCTTGCCAATGCCGTCCTTAATCTCGTCGAGAACCTGGCTGAAACGCTTGTTCAGCAGTTCAAAGGCTTCGTTATTGGACTTGGCAATGATTTCAGAGAGTTCCCGAGCATTTGCCAGGGCGCGCTCAAAGGCTTCCTTGGCCAGTTCGGTCTGACGGATCGCCTTGTCCTGCGGGGTGCCGACCTCAACCAATTCCTTGGCAACCGAAGCGCTTTCTTCGAGGGTCTGACGGATAATTTCTACCTGCCGCTTGAACACCGCTTGCACACCCTCGAACGCCAATTTGTTGGCTTGGGTCAAGGCTTCGATGTTCTTGCGCTGGGAGGCGACGACGCTTTCCACGTCGATGCCAGGAACTTTAAGATCACCAACATATTTGGTGATATCAAGATCTAAAAATGATGGTACTGGCTGCTTAGCCATGACGACTTCCTCCACCGAAGAGAACCGAACAGAATGGGACGCGGAGGCAGACATTAAATTTATGCTGCACTGCGGTCAATACTTTTGTTGCGCTGCAACAAAACGGTCCGATTAGGACGGTGGGTCGAGCGGGCGTCTTCGAAAAAGGAGTTCGGCCAAACCGTCAAGGCGTCCAAGCCCTTGATCAAGGGCCGCCATGGTCTTTTCCAGACCAGCACTGTCATCCTCCAGCCAAACCCGCATTGTGGCCAGATAGACCGCCAGCAGGCCTTTGATCTTGATCCGTCCGGCAAGACCGCCGCTGCTGATGCCCGCGGCTTCCAGGCTTAAGCCGCAGCTATGCATCATTCTTTGCAGGCCGCAGGGCCAGAGGGTCGGGTCAAACACAGCGCTGCGCAGCACGGCATGCAAGCCCTCTTTATGCGGCGCCATGCGGTCGAAGCGGAACATCAGCGCTTCAAACAGGCGATCCCGGACGCTGCTGTCGGGGTCGGCCAGATCTTCCTGCAGCAGCTCTGTATCGATTTGGTCAAAATAGGCAGCCAGGATGGCCCATTTGCTGCCAAAATTCTGGCAAAGCTTGGCCATTGGCCAATGGCACCGTCTGGCGATATCCGTCATGGCCAGACCCTGCCATCCGCGCTCCGCCGTCAGGGCCAACAAAGCCTCAAAGGCCGGCATCGTCTCAGGCTCATTTGCCATTTTTTGGACCCTGCCCGGGGGCTGCCAGCTCTTGGGATCGTTGCGAGGCCGCCGCCACCGCCCGGCAGAGCAGAGGGCCGAGTCCGTTTTCGGCCATCAGCACCTGAAGCGCGGCAAAAGTCGTTCCGCCGGGGCTGGTGACATTCTGTCGTAAAACCGAGGGCGCCTCCGTGGACTGGCGTAACAATTCCCCCGCTCCGGTGACGGTCTTTCGTGCCAGCTGTTCTGCCAAGGCTGCGGGGAGCCCGGCCGCCAGACCCGCTTTGGCTAATTCCTCAACCATAAGAAAAACATAAGCCGGACCACTGCCTGAAACCGCCGTCACCGGATCCATAAGCGCTTCGTCCTCTACCCAGGCGACCTCGCCGACGGCCGACAGCAATTGGCTGCAAATCAGCCTCTGTTGGACCGAGCTGTTCCCATTGGCAACCGCCACTGTCATGCCCTGACGCACCGCGGCAGGGGTATTGGGCATGGCCCGGACCACCGCCGCGTCAGCACCAAGATGCTGTTGAAAAAAGGCCAGAGGTTTGCCGGCAGCGATCGACAGAAACACCGCCTTGCCATAAACGCTATAGGCAGGGACCACCGTTTCCATCGACTGCGGCTTAACCGCAAGGACGACCACCTCGGGCTGAAACGCTTTGGGAACGGCAGACAGGTCCGGGTAAAGCGCCACGCCTGCCAACGGCGCGACCGGCAGGGCCAGCGGATCAACCACGATCACATCCTGGCAAGACAAACCCTGATCAAGCCAACCGGAAAGCAAGGCGCTGCCCATCTTTCCGCAGCCAACCAGCAGCAGCTTGGTCACGCCTCGCCAACCGTATCAAGCAAGGCCGCAGAGATGGCCTCGTCTGGTGACTTACCGCCCCAGATAACAAACTGAAAGGCGGGGTAGAATCGTTCGCACTCGCTGAGTGCAATATCCACCAGATCTTCGATTTGCTCCATACTGGCGCCCATCAGGCCGCGCAACAAAACCGCATGGCGGAACATCGGAACACCTTCATCGGCCCATAAACCAAAATGACCAAGCCATAGCCGTTCATTGACCGCGGCCAGAAGCTCATGCAAATGACCGCGCTTTATCGCCTGTACTTTCATATCCATGGCACAGGTGAAATGCAAAGCACCGATATCTTCGCGCCAGGCAAAATAAAGACTGTAATCGCACCACCGCCCCGGCACCTCGACAGCCATTTCATCTTCGCTGCGCCGGTCGAAGGGCCAATCATTGGCAGAAACAAATTGTTCAACGAGATCAAGGGGGTTGGCGGCAACCTCCTCCTGCAAGCTCACCGAAAGCGTCATACCCGTGATCTCCCTCGGTATCGCCTGAGTCGGGCCAGGGTTAATCCAAACATCTTGTATGCCCGGTCAGAATAACCACAAGCGGTAGCCTATCGAGCGTTTTCTAACTACGCAAGAATGAAATCAGCCGGTTATTCTGTTTACTGTGGATAAAAGACAATAAATCCGCTGTGTCTTACCACAATTCGATCCGATGGTGGGCCGATACAGCTGACGCTTGGTCGCCCTTGCCGGTCAGCTATCGCCAAAGTAATAAAACGGGGCATTTTTTTCAGAGCAATACCAATGCGGCGCCCGTTAGCCACATACCGCCCCGTTTTGCTGCCCTAAGGCCTTCAGGTCTTGGCGCTTGGCTTGCGCTTCGCCGGGCTGGTTGCCTCCTTGGCTTTCGGCGCGGTTAAGCTGGCGATGGTTGCTTCCGCCCTGGCCAGCCGTTCAGCAAGGGACTCCTGCTCGTCTCGGGCCTTGGCGGCCATGGCTTGCACAGCTTCGAACTCTTCGCGCGTTACCAGATTCATTGAGCTCACGAAGGATTCCAATTGTTGGCGAACCAAAGTTTCCGCTTCGGTTTTCAGTCCCGTCACAGCATTCAAGGCACCACTTGCCATACGGGCCAGGTCATCAAACAAGCGATTGTCGGTTTGCATGGAACCTCCGGGTTTCGAGCTCAAATGATATTATGGGAGCCGCTGCCGGGATTCGCAATGCCAGTTAACTGCGATATTGCTCCGGATTCCGGATATCCAAATTAATTGCCTCACTGTCAAAGGCCTCGCGGTACAAGGGCAATGCTTTGGTCTTCTTTATCGGCAAACCGGTGCGGCTGTCGATATATTCGGCGCGCTCGACCAAAGGGTGCGCCGCCGCATTCGGACAATTTTCGCTTTCGCCGATGAGGGCCTTCAGCTGAGCCGAAAGTCCGGCGATATGGCAGGCGTCAAGAGCCGCTTCAAAGCGTAGCGCATCGATTTCCCGGCGCAGTTCCGCGATTTGACTTTGCAATTGATCCACTTCCATCGCCGCCATCAGATCCACTTGTTCGCCCGTGCTTTTCATAGTTCGCTCCGTAAGAGCCGCTGCCGGATAAATTCGCCAAGCGACTTGTCCTCGGTAAGGATATGGTGCAAAAGCCAATCTCTGATCGCTTGCATTACAAAAAAATCGGTGCCTTTATTTAGGCTTGACCAAAAAAATGAAAGATTAGAAAGCAGACGCTTATGCTCTCGATCATGAGATTGCCAATTTGGATAATCGTAACTCTCCATTAAGGCCTTTTCTGATTCAAAATGATGGGTTGTATAACTTATTAGTTTGTTAAATACGCCTCTAATTTCACTTTCATCTAATTTGTTTCTGATCGCCGCATTAAGTCGCTTAATGAAATCTGCCAATTCTTTGTGTTGCGTGTCGATTTCGGCAATGCCAACCAGATGCTGATCGTCAAAATGAGGCCAATCCTCACCAAATCCACTGGAGCTGGCGGTTCCCTGGAAATAGTGAAGCTTTTTATCGCCGCTTGTTTTGCTCTGATACATCGCCGCATCGGCGCCGGCCATCAGAGCATCAATCTCTGTTCCATTTTCCGGATAAATACTGATGCCCACACTGGCACCCACTTCGCATTGAGGACCGTTGGGGAGTTGGATGGGCAGGGTGATGCTGTCGATCAGCTTGGCGGCAACCGAGGCTGCTTCACCGGATTGTTCCAACTCGTCCAGCATTACAACAAATTCATCGCCCCCGATCCGGGCGACGGTATCCATTGAGCGCACCGCGGAAAGCAGGCGTGCCGCAATTGTTTTCAGCACAAAATCGCCGGCTTCATGGCCATAGCGGTCATTCACCGGTTTAAACCGGTCAAGGTCAATGAAAAGCAGGGCCACACAGTTCTTATTTCGTTTTGCATGCGAGATCGACTGGGAGAAACGATCGAAAAAGAGCGCTCGGTTGGGAAGCCCGGTCAAGCCATCATGAAAGGCCATAAAATTGATTTGCAGGTCGGCCTGCTTACGTTCCGTAATATCCTGGATGGTGCCCACCATGACGAGGGGACGCCCACCCGCATCGACCTGTAATTTTCCGTGGCCATGGACCCATCGTTCCTGGCCATCACTGGGACGAATGATCCGGTATTCTTCGTCAAAGGGCATAGCCTTCGCCAAAACGGCATTGAGATGCGCCTGCATTCTGTCTCGGCAATCGGGAGCGACCAAATCCAACCAATGGCGGGCATCGCGGGGATAGGCCTGATCTATGCCAAAAATTCCATCGAGAATGGCTGAACTGACCCAGCGGTCCGTCGTAATGTCGTAGACATAATGACCAAGTTTCGCCACCTCTTGGACCTCTTGCAGCAATTCCTGATGTTGCCGCAACGCCCCTTCAACCAGCTTCCGCTTGGTAATATCGCGGGAAATAATAACAAACAGGTTTGTTTGCTCTGTTTTAGCCAGGCGGACCGTAACGTCCACCCATAGCGGGGCACCATCCGCCCGCCGGTGTTCCCATTCGAAATGCGCTTCGCCTTCGGATTCGACCTGGCTGAAAACCTCTCTGGCCATTTCCTCGCTGCTTTTGCCGTTGGGCTGAAACAGCGGTGACCAATCTGACGGGGTCGAGCCAATTAATTGCTCGCGCCGACAGCCAAACATATCCAAAGCGGACTGGTTGCATTCCACCGCCTGTCCTTGTTCAGAACAGGCGATAATCGCATCGCCGGCAAGATCAAAGATCGTTTTATAGAAGCGTGGATCTTGCTCAAAAACTTTGTGACCGCTGTTCACCCTATGGAGTCCGATCCGCCCGCAAAGTTGAAAGGAAAATATATAAGCAATTCGAAATATGGGTACCGGTTTTTTTCAGGGCCGTTGACCGGGTTCGGCGGAGGAAAGAAGTTCGTTTACCAAAGCCGTAATGCCTCCAAGGCCCTGCATCTTCGATAAAACCCGATGTGCGCCAGAATCCTGGGCGAAATCGAGAAAACTTGCGGGCTTTTTGGACCCCCCGTCGGAAATGGCGATAATTTTGACCTCTGGGAACCGCCGACGAATTTCACGAATTGTCTCGACCCCATCTTTCTCAGGCATAATCATGTCGGTAATAACGAGGTCCGGTTGCTTGGTTCGAAAAAGAGCCAGGCATTCGACCCCATTCGCGGCCTCCAAGACCGTGTGACCCTGCTTTTCCAGCAGGGCCCGCAAAGTATCGCGGATTACACTGACGTCATCGGCCACAAAAATTACCGCCACGGCTCACATCCCAGAGTTTTATGTGCTTACGCTGCCAGCGCCCAAATAATGCCGACAACCGCCAGAACGAACGCTGCAATCCCCCATAGGCGGATCGCTTTCTGGCGCGCCCGGCATTTGCATGGGCGCGTGGTTACACTGCCAACCGACAGCATCCACTGACCATCGCATTGGTGACGGCAATTTGGAAACATTTCCTGTGACATAGGGTCCATCTCCTCTTGCGAATTTTCCGTCTTATCGCATTGTGGCGTTTGTGTTAACCGCTCCTCTTCTTATAACGAAAGAATTTGGCCGATGCTTCCTCAGTTTGACGGCGTCTTGTTTGACCTTTTGACTGCTCTGCTGGATAGCTGGACCCTCTGGAACAGGATCGCAGGGGGAGAAGCCGCCGGCCGGCGCTGGCGGCTTGAATATCTGCGGATCGTCAACCGCACCGGCGCTTATCGGGCTTACGAAGATATTGTCGGCGAGGCCGCTCAGGCGGTTGGCCTGCCGCCGAACCTGGCGGCAGAACTCGCCGAACGCTATGGTGAATTGAAGCCTTGGCCGGGCGTTCCAGAGCAACTGAAATTGCTGGTGGATAAGGGAATTGCTTTCGGCGTTGTAACCAATTGCTCGGAAAGGCTTGGGAATTTAGCGGCGAAATGCGTCGGCGCGCCTTTTTCCGCCATCGTTACGGCCGAACGGGCTGGCTTCTATAAACCCGACCCGCACCCCTTTGCATTGGGGCTTCAGGAGCTTGGTGTCTTGCCCTCACGCTGCCTTTTTGTCGCAGGCTCGGCCTATGACCTTGCCGGCGCGGCGAAAGCGGGAATGAAGACCTATTGGCATGACCGGCTTGGTATGGACCGGCCTCCGGAGGCACCCAAACCCCTTATTCACGCCCCGACGCTTGACCAACTTAAGGCATTGCTGCCGATCGCTTAGACCTGCGGTCCAGACCAAAGGCCTAACCGCAGGCCCCTCATTCCTTCCTCCTCAGAATGTAAACTGGCTGCGTAGCGCGACGGCTTGCAGATGGGTCCCCGACGGTGCCGTGGATGCCGTGCCATTCGTCGTAGCCTTGAACAGGGTATCGATATCAGTATGAATATAATCGAGCATGAACCGTACGTTCAGGTTGGGGTACCAATTGAGCCCGACATCGACGCCTTTCGAGTTGCCGCCATTGACGCCGCCGGTAAGATGCGGTGCCTGCCCCGGGATAAATTTGTCATTGAGGTCGATGGCACTGTATCGGGCCGCCAATTCCAAAGCGCCCCAACCGCCACCATTGGTGGCAAAAGGCTGGGTCGGGATCACACCGGAATACGCCCCGGTTTCCGGAATATATTTGCGACGGCCGCCAAAAGAGTAGCTGACTTCAGCATATCCGCCCTGAAAATTTAGGGTCGGCGACACCAGATTGGCCACTCCGTCGCTGGGGTTGATCCCTCGGGCGATCTGATCAACGCTGTACCGGAAATATTCGCCCTGGCTATAGAAATTGTTCCAGGCAGCCGCTGCTTCCAGACCATAGACACTCCCGGAATGAGAAGGAATCGTGCCGGTATTCAAAAGCACTGTGGGGTCTATGCGCAGTTCCGGACGGTCACTAAGCGCCAAACCGTTATTTGCGGCTGTCGTGCTGATGCTGCTGGCACTGGTCGTGGTAGAGTTGACCCGGGAGTTGAACAAATGGCCGGCATTGGCACCAAAATGGATGGCGCTCTCGGTATCTTGCCAGATTTGATAGCCAAAACGCCCCAAGGCGGCAAAATTGCCATCATTGGCGCCAGTGTGCGGAGCTCCCGACTGCGGCCCGGTCAAATAGGCACCCGCCCAATATCTTTGATTGTTGGAACGCAGACCAAGACCTGATCGGAAATCACCGCCGCCAAATTGGGTGGCCACAACCTGCGAAGAGGACCGTTCAAGGAACATGATGTCGTTGGAACTGGTCGCTTCGTCCAAGGTGAAGGGAATGTCCAGATAGCCAAAGTCAACAGCAGCAGGAACGATGAAACTTGGCCGATTGAACCCGTTATACGTCAAATAGGCATTTTCAACACCAGAGGTCACGCCCCCGGACACACCGGGAGTAAGAGAATCAGCGGAATTTCCGAAGTCATAGATCAATCGATAGGCCCAATCACCTAGAAAGGTTCCGCCGATACCCAGGCGGGCCCGCCTGGCATCGATGCCACTGTTCAAGGGTTTCCCCGGAATCCCAGGACCCACCGCTTTGGTACCACCATCCGGCTCGGTGTTGAGATAACTGCCCGCATCGAAATGCAGTCGGGCGAGAATGGCGACGGAATTCTGGCCGTCATTGCTGCTTAGACCAAATTGATGGGTTGGCGATTCCACCAATTTAGGAGAATTGGGCGGGGGTTGTTGCTGCTGGAGTTGTTGGGTCGTCTGGGCCTGCTGGGCTTTTAGCTCCGCGATTTCGTCCTGCAGTTTTTTTAGTTCGGCCTGATGCTGCGCCTCCAGACGATTAAGTGCACTTTCCAGCCGCTGCAATTGTCCCTCATCGGCCGCGAAGGCCGGACCGGCGGCGCTACCAAGGGCGCCAAGGGCCAGCGCCAGTGGTACAGATACCGAAAGGCGTGAGCGAAGGGAACGCTCGGCGAGCGCCGGAGCTTTAACATGGATAGTCTGGGACATCGCTAAGGAACTCCGCTGGTTAATCGACATGGCAAAATTTCATCATTTAACCACTATCTACTAGACTAATAGACATTGTCAACATCAACGCAACTGCGGAAAGCTTAACCTACCGTTTCCGGGGACGAAAAATAGCCGATTGCCCTCTTACGACATCGGTTTTAGGTGCCGCGAACGCCGGTGAGAAAGCCCTCGATCATGCCCTTCAAAGTAACGGTTTCGCGGGCCAAGGACTGGGCTGCCGACAAGACCTCGCCCGCTGCGCTGCCTGTCTCACCGGCCGCGGTCGTAACGCCGACGATTGTCGTGGACACTTCCTGCGCACCTTGCGCCGCCTGTTGGACATTGCGCGCAATTTCAGCCGTTGCAGCCCCTTGCTCCTCAACGGCGGCGGCAATCGCACCCGCAATCTGGTTGATCTCATCGATGCGGTTGACGATTGCCTCGATGGCCCCCACCGCCTCGCGAGTTGCGCTCTGCACGGCCCCGATCTGGGTGCCGATCTCACCGGTGGCCTTGGCTGTCTGATTGGCCAAATTCTTGACCTCGTTGGCAACAACCGCAAAGCCCTTGCCCGCATCGCCGGCCCGCGCCGCCTCGATGGTGGCATTCAAGGCCAACAGGTTGGTCTGGGCCGCAATGTCGTTGATCAGACTGACCACTTCCCCAATGCGTGACGAACTGTCTGCCAATCCTTGCACCATGCGGTTGGTATGGTGGGCTTCCTCGGCCGCCGCCTTAGAAGACTGGGATGAGGCCGAAACCTGGCGACTGATCTCATTGATCGATGCGGACAGTTCTTCGGCAGCGCTGGCCACAGCCTGCGAGCTGCTCGAGGCCATCTCCGCCGCAGACGCCACAATATTGGCCTGGGCATTGGCGTGATCGGCCGTAACCATCATGGTCTGGGCGGTCGTTTCCAATTCCGTAGCGGCGCCGGATACGGTTTCGACGACGCCCGTGGCCCCCTGGTCGAATGAGGTGATAAGGGCCTCCATTTTACGCGCCCGCGCCTCGCGCTGAACCAATCGGAGGCGTTCCTCCTCGCGTTGCTGGTCTGCGGCGATAAGGCTGGCGCGCCATTGCTCCAGCGCCTTGGCCAAGGGGCCGAACTCATCGGTGCGCTCAACCCCGGCAACGACAACCGACGTCTCACCGCGACCCAATCGCTCCACCAAACCCACCATTTCCCGCAAAGGCCGGTCGATTGAGCGGGCAATCGCCATCGCCAGACCGACGCCCAAAACCAGGCTGAGCAGGCCGACGACGATGGAAAGCCCAATATTCGTACTGGCATCTTGGACCGCCGCTTCCTTGGCCGCGGTTGCGGCGTCTAGATATTCGTTGGCAAGGGTACTGCCCTGGTCATTCAATTTAGCGAACGCCGCGGCGGCGGCGGCGATGGTTTCAGAACCGTCCGGGCTATCGATTCCTTGCCCCCGAAGTGCCTTGACCTTGCCTAACTTCACTTCAAAGTCACTGATCAGCCCTTCCAATTCTGTGGCTTTGGCTTTGCGATCGGGATTCTTGGTGTTAGCAATCAGATCCTTCAGGCGGACATGGGCTTTGCCAGACAATTCCGCGGCGCTCGCCTCGAGCGCGGGATTGCCCGTCGAAACGAACATCCAGATATTGCCCCGCGAAAAGGCCAAATCTTTTAGAGCCCGCTGGATCGAGGTTGAATTCTCATAACGCCGCACCACATCGGTCAGGGTGCCGTCATTGCTTTTCTGCGAGAGCGTCGAAAGCGCTGCGAGAGCGACCATCAGCAGCAACAATGTCCCAAAGGCGCCGGCAAGGCGGCCTGGTATCGTCAACTTATCCAGCATGGCGTTTCCTGAAGATTTGGCATTGAATAGGATGCTACACCAGCATGCCTGCACAGCCTCCTGCCAAGCAACGATCGAAGCTGGAGACTATTCAGGCAAGTCTGCCTTAATGCGCTTTCTTGCTGATCAGGGCGTCCTTCATGGCCAACGCCACCGCCAGCGACCGTTGCGCTAATTGACGGGCCGCCTCGCCGTCGGCCGCATCGATGGCATCCTTCGACGCCTTAACCCGAGCCTCAACTTCGTCAGCCACCAGATCGCCAACCTTCATCGCTTCTTCGGCCAGCATGGTCACCCGCGTTTCGGTCACTTCGACAAATCCGCCGGCAACAAAAATTCGTTGGCTGACTTTGCCCCCCTGATAGACATCGATTACACCGGGCCGCACCGCGGTAATCATCGGGGCATGCCTCGGCAGGGCACCGAAATCACCTTCGGCGCCCGGCACGATCACCATTTCCACCGGCTCGGAAATCACCAACCGTTCCGGCGATACCAACTCGAATTCGACCGTTTCAGCCATGTGTCACCCTATGCCGCTTCGGCCGCCATCTTCTTGGCCTTTTCGATGGCCTCTTCGATGGTACCAACCATGTAGAACGCTGATTCCGGAAGATGGTCATATTCACCGGCGACGATGCCCTTGAAGCTCTTCACGGTGTCTTCCAGCGAGACCAGTTTGCCAGGGCTGCCGGTGAAAACCTCGGCAACATGGAAGGGCTGCGACAGGAAGCGCTGGATCTTGCGGGCGCGCGCCACCACCAATTTGTCTTCTTCGGACAATTCGTCCATGCCCAGAATGGCAATGATGTCCTGCAAAGACTTATAGGTCTGCAGAATGCGCTGCACATCGCGGGCCACCTTGTAATGTTCTTCGCCCACAACCTTGGGATCCAGCACGCGCGAGGTCGAATCCAAGGGATCCACCGCCGGATAAATGCCCAACTCGGCAATCTGACGCGACAACACGGTGGTGGCGTCCAAATGGGCAAAAGAGGTCGCCGGCGCCGGATCGGTCAAATCGTCGGCAGGCACGTAAATGGCCTGCACCGAGGTGATCGACCCCTTCTTGGTCGAAGTAATGCGCTCTTGCATGGTTCCCATGTCGGTGGCCAGGGTCGGCTGATAGCCCACCGCCGAAGGAATGCGGCCAAGCAGCGCCGAGACCTCGGACCCCGCCTGGGTAAAGCGGAAGATATTGTCAACGAAGAACAGCACATCCTGATTTTCTTCGTCGCGGAAATATTCGGCGACGGTCAATCCGGACAGACCGACGCGGGCGCGAGCACCCGGCGGCTCATTCATCTGGCCATAGACCAAGGCCACCTTCGAACCGGGACCGTCCAGTTTGATGACGCCCGATTCAATCATTTCGTGATAGAGGTCATTGCCCTCACGGGTGCGCTCGCCGACGCCGGCAAACACCGAATAACCACCATGCGCTTTGGCGACGTTGTTGATCAATTCCATGATCAGCACCGTCTTGCCCACGCCGGCACCGCCGAACAGGCCGATCTTACCGCCTTTGGCGTAGGGGGCCAGCAGATCGATGACCTTAATGCCGGTAACAAGGATCTCGGTTTCCGTCGACTGCTCAACGAATTCCGGCGCCTTCGCGTGGATCGGGCGGGTTTTGGTCGTACCGATGGGGCCACGCTCATCGATGGGCTCGCCAATCACATTGATGATGCGTCCCAGGGTTTCAGCGCCCACCGGCACCGCGATCGGGGCGCCGGTATCCACCACCTCCTGGCCTCGCACCAGACCCTCGGTGGAGTCCATCGCCACCGTGCGCACCGCATTCTCGCCGAGATGCTGCGCCACTTCCAGCACCAGGGTGCGGCCGTGGTTATCGGTATGCAACGCCGAAAGGATGTAAGGGAGTTCGGCATCAAAGCGCACGTCGACGACGGCGCCCATGACCTGGGTAACGATTCCAACATTCTTCTTTGTCATGAGACCGGGCTCCTGCTTGACCGTCACAGCGCTTCCGCGCCGGAGATGATTTCAATAAGTTCCTTGGTGATCTGGGCCTGGCGGGTCCGGTTATACCGGATGGTCAGGCTGTTGATCATATCGCCCGCATTGCGGGTCGCGTTATCCATTGCCGTCATCCGCGCCCCCTGTTCCGAGGCATTGCTTTCCAACAAGGCTCGAAACACCTGGATGGCAAGATTGCGGGGCAGAAGCTCGTCGAGGATCGCCTCTTCCGAGGGTTCATATTCATAAAGCGCCTTGGCACTGTCCGCTTTTGCATCGGCAGCCACGGCCGGAACCGGAAAGGGAACCAGCTGCTGGCGCGTCACTTCCTGCGCGATGGCCGACTTGAAACGGTTGTAAATGATCGTGCAGACGTCAAACTGATTTTCGGCAAACATCAGATTGATCCGCGTCGCAATGCTATTGGCTTCAGCAAAGGACACGCCCCGTTTTCCAATGTTTTCGTAGGTATCCAGATAAAGCGCCCCGAAATCCCGCTTCAGCTGATCCCGCCCTTTTCTGCCGACGAGCAGAAGCTTGACGGTCTTGCCCTGGCGCAACAGATCATTCACGAAGATCCGCGATTGACGGACGATGCTGCCGTTAAAGCCACCACACAGACCGCGATCCGAGGTGACCACCACCACCAACTGAACCGCCTCTGAACCGGTGCCCGACAACATTCTCGGTGCACCCGCCTGGCCCGCCAGACTCCCCGCCAAAGCGCCGAGCATGCGCTCCATGCGCTGGGCGTAAGGCCGTGCCGCCTCGGCCGCGCTTTGGGCGCGACGTAATTTCGAGGCGGCCACCATCTTCATGGCCGAGGTGATCTTTCGCGTCGATTTGACGCTATTGATCCGCAGCCTTAGGTCCTTGAGACTAGCCATCGAACGGGCTTCCCCGGGGTCAGACGAAGGTCTTGGCGAAGCCGTCGAGGAAGGCTTTCAGCTTTTCCTCGGTGGCCGGCGAGATCTGCTTTTCAGTGGCAATGGTGCTCAGCAGCGCGGCCTGCTTGGCTCGCATCTCTGACAACAGCGAAGTCTCAAAGCGACCGACATCCTGCAATGCCAGCTTATCGAGATAGCCGCGCACACCCGCGAAAATTGCGACCACTTCTTCTTCCACCGGCATCGGCTGGAACTGCGGCTGTTTAAGCAGTTCGGTCAAGCGAGCACCGCGATTCAGCAGCTTTTGCGTCGCCGGATCGAGATCCGAGGCAAACTGGGCAAAGGCAGCCATTTCACGATATTGGGCCAGTTCCAGTTTGATCGAGCCGGAGACCTGCTTCATCGCCTTGATTTGCGCGGCCGAGCCGACACGCGACACCGACAGACCGACGTTCACCGCCGGACGGATGCCTTTGTAGAACAACTCGGTCTCGAGGAAGATCTGGCCATCGGTAATGGAAATGACGTTCGTCGGAATATAGGCCGAGACGTCATTGGCCTGGGTCTCAATAACCGGCAACGCCGTCAACGACCCCGCACCCGCAGCGTCGCCCATCTTGGCGGCCCGTTCCAGCAGACGTGAATGGAGATAGAAGACGTCGCCCGGATAGGCTTCACGGCCCGGCGGACGACGCAGCAACAGGGACATTTGGCGATAAGCGACGGCCTGTTTGGACAGGTCATCATACATAATCAGCGCATGCATGCCGTTATCGCGGAAATATTCGCCCATGGCGCAGCCGGCATAAGGAGCCAGGAACTGCAAGGGCGCCGGCTCAGAAGCCGTAGCGGCAACGATGATGGAATATTCCATGGCGCCATTGTCAGTCAGGGTCTTGACCAACTGGGCCACGGTCGAACGCTTTTGGCCGACCGCGACATAGATACAGTAAAGCTTTTGCTTTTCGTCGCCGCCCTGATTGAAGCGCTTCTGATTGATAATGGTATCGATCAGAATAGCCGTTTTACCGGTCTGGCGGTCACCGATCACCAATTCGCGCTGACCGCGACCGACCGGGATCAGGGCGTCGATCGCCTTAAGTCCGGTGGACATCGGTTCATGCACCGACTTACGCGGAATGATGCCCGGCGCCTTGACGTCCACGCGGGAACGCTGATCCGAGACGATGGGCCCTTTGCCGTCGATGGGATTTCCCAGCGCGTCGACAACCCGACCCAGCAGACCCTTGCCGACCGGCACTTCGACGATAGCCCCGGTCCGTTTGACGATATCGCCTTCCTTGATGGTGCGATCGTCACCGAAGATGACCACGCCGACATTGTCGCTCTCAAGATTGAGCGCCATGCCTTTGATGCCACCGGGAAACTCGACCATCTCGCCGGCCTGGACCTTGTCCAAGCCGAAGACGCGGGCAATACCGTCACCGACCGAAAGCACCTGGCCGACCTCGGCGACTTCCGCCTGGGTGCCAAAATGTGCGATCTGTTCTTTTAGGATAGCGGAGATTTCCGCGGCGCGGATTTCCATCACCCGACCCCTTTCATTGCGAGCTTAAGATGTTGCAGCTTGGTCTTTAAAGATCCATCGACCATCCGTGACCCAACCTTCACCACCAGCCCGCCAAGCAGACTGGGGTCAACCGTTGTGTTCAAGGTAATGGTACTGCCGATAGCTGTTTTAAGAGCCGTGGCGATGGCCCCGACCTGTGTTTCGTTCAAAGGAGCCGCCGAGGCGACAAAGGCCGTCACCTCACCACGCTTGGCGGCCAGACGGTCTAAAAACGCATCGATTATTGCATCCACGGCGAATAGCCGGCGGTTTTTTGCCAGCAGGCCAAGAAAGTTTTTCACCAGATCATGAAAGGCCGCCGCCTGGCCAAGGGCCGCCACGGCTTTTGACTGGTCGGCGCGACCGAGCACCGGGCTTTTCAAAAGACGACGAAGATCATCGCTAGACGCGATCATTCCCTTCAGAGTCTTAAGATCGGCAGCCACGGCGTCAAGCTGTGACTTTTGCTCGGCGAGCTCAAATAACGCTGCAGAGTAACGTTCGGCTACTGCGCCATTGGCTTTAGATGACACCTGGGCTGTCCTTTTGAAAGGTCGTTGAAAACCCCGGAAAACGACGCGAAAGACTTTGATATTATTTATTTTTCACACAGGAACCGAGACAAGTCCCTATGAGCGCGTGGGTTAGTTAGCATATCAAAGAGTTGCTTGCAAGCTGACTCAGGGCCGAAGAACCTAATCTGATCAAAGGAATGAATAAGGATCGACATCGACTTGAACGCGCACGGCCGACGGAACTTTTACCAAACGAAGCCAGGTGCGCAGCAAGGATTGAACCGAAGTCTGGCGAGGAGCCTTAAGCAAAAGCCTGCGGCGGTGTTTGCCTCGCAAAAAAGCCAGCGGCGCCGGGGCCGGCCCAAACACCAGAACCGCGCCGGAGTTGGGGGCCGACTTGGCTAATTGACGGGCCACCTCATCAACCATAGCGGCATCCGCCCCAGACACCACCAAAGCCGCCAATTTTCCGAAGGGCGGCATGCCGGCCATCCGCCGGTCCGCCGTTTCAGCAGCATAAAAACGCGCAGCGTCGCCAGATGCCAACGCCATCATCACCTTATCCTCGGGTTGATAGGTTTGCAGCATCACCCGTCCAGGATGCTGGGCGCGCCCCGCGCGTCCTGCCACCTGCGACAACAATTGAAAGGTCCGTTCGGCCGCACGCAGATCGCCGCCGGCCAATCCGAGATCCGCATCGACCACGCCCACCAAAGTAAGAAAGGGGAAGTGATGGCCTTTTGCCACCACTTGCGTACCCACCAGAAAATCGATGTCACGGGCTTCCATCCGCGCCACCAGGGCGGCGGCATCCCCCGGCCCGGTCAAGGTATCGCTGGCCATCACAGCTATGCGTGCCTCGGCAAAATGTTTGGTCAGTTCCTCAGCCAGTCGCTCGACCCCCGGACCACAGGCGGCGAAACAGCCTTCGGCCTGGCAGTCCGGGCAGATTTCCGGCATCGGACGCCAATGGCCACAGTGGTGGCAGGCTAAACGGCCGGGCCCGTGGGCCTGAGCGGAACGATGCAAGACCAGCCAGGTGGAACAATTTGTACATTGCAGGCGATGACCGCATTTGCGGCACAGGGTCAAAGGCGCATAGCCGCGCCGATTGAGAAACAACAGGGCTTGCTCCCGGGACGCCAGGGTCTGACCAAGAGCCTCCAGCAAAGGGGGCGAAAGCCAGGATGCTCTGGCCGGGGGATGCCGGCGCTGATCCACCAGCAAAATTTCTGGCAATTGAGCCCCGCCATGACGATCCGGCAAATGGACCCGGGCGTAACGGCCGGTTTCGACATTCGTCCTGGTTTCCAACGAAGGGGTGGCGGACGCCAACAGCACCGGAATGGCGCCAAAACGCCCCCGCACCACCGCCATGTCGCGGGCGTGATAAATCACCCCTTCTTCTTGTTTGTAAGAACCATCATGCTCTTCGTCGATGATGATCAGGCCGAGATCGGCAAAAGGCAAAAACAAGGCCGAACGGGCGCCAACCACAACTTTTGCCCGCCCCTCAAGCACGGCGCGCCACCCTTCCCGCCGGGCGACGTCGCTCACCTCGGAATGCCAGGCCATGGGCAAAGCCCCAAAGCGATGGCGGAATCGTTCTAACCATTGCGCCGAAAGCGCAATTTCCGGCAACAGCACCAGAACCTGACGGCCCTTGGCCAAAGCTTCTGCCACCGCCTCAAAATAGACTTCGGTCTTGCCGGATCCGGTAACCCCGTCAAGCAAAGTTACCGAGAAGCCTGAACCAATCCGCTGGCGCAGTTCTGTCGCCGCCCCCGCCTGCGCCTCCGACAGAACAGGGCCGGGATGCTGCCAGTCGGGTTCAGCATTTGCGGCTTTGCGTTCCATCACAACGGTTTCCAAGGCACCGGCCTCAAGCAAACCCTGCACCACCGAGAGACTGACTGAGGCCCGCCGCGCCAAATCCGAGGCCGATCCAGGCTGATGGGCCTCGGCCAAAACCCGGCGTCTGGGCTCGGTCAACCGCAAGCCTGGCGGCGCTAGCGCCGCCGCCCGCAGGAGGAGGCTCACACGCGGTCCCGCCAAGGCCGCCGGTACGCTCATGGCCATTTTCAGCACCGCGCCGGGCGGCGACAAAGTGTAGGCGGCGACCCAGGCGATCAGTTGCAACGAAACCACAGGAAGCCGCGGCACCGGTAAAAGCTCGGCAATGAAGCGACATTTCTCCGGGGCTACCGTGCCGCTGGCTGCCCCCCAGATCACCCCTTCGCATTGGCGCCCCCCCAGGGGCACACGAACAAAGTCGCCGGCTTGCAGGGCAGGCCAACCAGCCGGGACCAAATAGTCATAGCTGCCGCCAAAAGGTAAAGGCAGAAGGACGGCAACCATCTGCCCCGGCAGAAAGGACAGATCGGCGAACGCTTGGCGATTGGCAGTCAGTGAGAGCATGGTCTACACTCTAACCATGCAATGGTTTGACCGCCAGCACAGGTCAATGGCAATCGGCAATCCGCAACCAGTAAAAGGTGCGACAATGGCTCGCAAATCCGAGACCGCAAATTCCCTGCCCCCCTCGCCGGCGAACGAGGAACAGGTAATCGCCTTTCTCGAGACCCATCCGGATTTTCTGCTTCACCACCCGGACCTGGTCGGCAAGCTGAGTGTTCCGTCCCGTTTTGACGGGGGG
>DUZC01000009.1 GCA_013349735.1 Rhodospirillaceae bacterium | reverse complement strand
ATTTCTCGTATCAATGAGCTGTCTACGGCCATCGCCGGTGCGGTAGAACAGCAAGGTGCGGCTACGGCAGAGATCGCCCGTAATATTGAAGAGGCCACGACTGGGACCAGGGAGGTGACCAATAATATCGCCAACCTTGCACAGTCCGCGACGGAAACCGGTGAAATGGCCCAACAGGTCTTTCTTTCGGCGAATAGTTTGCTGGATGAAAGCGCAAAGCTGGAAAATGAAGTCCAAACCTTTCTTGACCAGGTAAGACGAGCGTAACCTGACAACCCCAAAATTTTGTCGACGGATAGCGTTTAGCATTTTGGCGGCCGAGGCCGGCAGGTTCGCCGGCCCCACCGGCGCCAGATACGGCGATCACAAGGGGGGCTCAGAAATATTCGGCTCGAATCCGGTCCCGATAGGTCACTAAATTCGGACGCGCCGCAACGGCCTCACAGATTGGCGATTTAAATTCAGGCGTCAGCAAGCCCGCGACAAAGCCAAACATAGATGCATCAGCCCCGCAGGGGGCCTCACCCATCAACCATTTCTGGTTGCCCAATAACACCGATAGCGTCTCGATATCGCGGATCGCCATGCGTTCAATATCGCCTTTGGCATGCCGCCCTAATCCTTGGCAATACAGGTCCTTGCGCACCTTGCGCCTGACGATGGCGCGGATCATCGGACGCAGCGGCGCAGGCGCGCTGTCGAAGAAATGAGCGGGGCCAACGGCGAAGTTAGCATCGTCCATCCAGCGCAAATCGACCATCGCCCAGTACAGATGCTCCTCACACATTTTTTCTACGGCCCAGCTCACGGCTTTTTGCTCCTGCGTCAGGCCGCGGTCAAAATCGAAGCCGTATTTCGCTTCGATATGCAGGCGGATCAGGGTGGAGTCCGCCACGATGACGCCATCGTCCTTGATAAAGGGCAGCTTGCCTTTGGGCGCCTTGCCATAGCCGCCACGGTCCTGGCTATAGGACAGCCCTGCCAACTTCAAGAGCAGCATGGCCTTGGTAACGAACGGGCTCCCGTCCGGCAGGCCAAAAAATGGCCCGAACGTGTAAAGAGTGATCATGCTGCTTCCCGCTTTCGCCATTTTACGATCCTGTCCTGGCCAGAAAAATAGCCAAATTTTCGGACGATGCATGCAGAAAATCAACCGCAGCAGAGGTCGCCTGCCCGCGGGAACCGGCAGAAACCTAGTTCATCCGGCGCAGGAGATAGCTGCCGTCCAAACTGCGAAGAAAAAGCTAGACAGGTACCTAGGTTTTTCCGCACTATCGAGCGTGCCAACAGTTCTAACGATCAGAAACGTCCGTGTCGTGATCTATGCTAATGATCATCCCCCGGCGCATGTTCATTTGATCAGGCGGGACGGCGCGCGAGCGAAGTTTGCGCTGAATTGCCCGCAAGGCCCCGTGATGTTGGTCGAGCAGATCGGGTTTCGCTTGGCGGAAATTGTGGATATCGGCTCTACAATAGCCACGGAGCTAACGGCCGTTTGCGTAAAATGGAGGGCGATCCATGGCTGAATTTCAAACCCCGACACAGGAAGAATATAACGCGATTACCCGTCGGACGGTCACGCGGGTCAAGCACCAGCTACGCGCAGTGGACGCCCGTTACGACCGACGCAACGAGCGCGTCATGATTACCTTGAATAATGGCGCGGTTGTTGGATTTCCTCTTTCATCCTTGCCAGGACTTGAAAGCGCAACCCCTGACGAATTACGTAAGATCGAAGTCGAGGGTGGCGGGTATGGTCTGCACATAGAGAGCCTGGACGCAGACATTTCAATCCCGCAGTTGCTCGCGGACCAATTAGGATCAACCATCATGCGGCGGGCCATCGCCCGAGCAAATGCCTCCAAGGCCAATGGCCAACTAGGCGGTAGGCCGCGAAAGCGCCCGCCGGATTCAGCGACCAAATCACAAGATGGCTTGAGCAGAAAAGCTTAAACCGTCGTAGCGATCACGACCCCGAAATATCAGAGAGAGGGTGTTCCCATGGACCAGCGGCTTGACCTGACAAAAGTTTCTCCCGACGGCTACAAGGCCATGTTGGGCGTGCATGCCTATGTGCAGAACAGCGGCCTTTCGCTTGGGCTGTTGGAATTGGTGAAGATGCGAGCCTCGCAGCTCAACGGCTGTGCCTTCTGCATCGCCATGCATGTCCCGTTGGCACGCAAGCACGGAATCAGCGATGATCAACTGCATCTTCTCGCCGCCTGGCGTGAAGCGCCCATTTACAACCCGAAGGAACGGGCTGCCTTGGCCTGGGCGGAAGCCCTGACCCAGCTTACCGGAGGTGACGTTTCCGACGAAGTCTATGCCGAGATGCGTCGTCAATTTTCGGAAAAGGAGATCGGCGATCTTTCTTTTGCGGTCGCCGAAATCAATGCCTGGAACCGCCTGATGATTTGCACGCGGACCCCGCCGCAGCTTGGCAGCGCGTCGGCGTGAATCCGCCCCGAAAGCTATAATTCAATCACCAAAGCATCGCTTTTTCCATAGGTTGCAAGTTTTTGGCGGCGTCGCGGATCTTCGCCACATAGGGGCGCATATTCGCATCCTGCTTTCCGATATGATTGAGCAGCCAGTCCTTTAGAACGACGCAAAGTTCCTTTTTAGCCCGCGAGACATTCAACCGGGACCCAAGCAGCGTCTCATAGCTTGCCATCTTTATCATGAGTTCCTGATGCGCAGCCTGGTGCTGCACCGCCAATGGGAACCCGACCGATGCCTGTAACGCCTCCTCCCGGGAAAAATGATCGCGCGCATAGGAGGAAAGAGTCTTGAGCGTCCGTTGAAGATGGTCGGTTTCCCCCCCTTCGGCCACCGCCAGGATAAAGTCGTTGATAATGTCCACGAGGTGCGCATGGTCGTCGTCGATGAGGCCGCCATCTATGTCCAAACCGTGGATCAGTTCGCTGCCAATGGTCCGCAAGCCGGGATCACCATCCGCCTTGCCAAGCGGGCTCATCCCGGCGGACATGGCGACGATGTCCGCGCGATTGGCGACCATTTCAATATCGGATTGAAGGATGTGGTCGATAAGCCAACCGCGGAGGAGCTCACCGATCTCGTTGACCACGCCGGTTATTTCATCTGATTTAAGGGCTGCGTGAAAACGGCTCACGACGTTCGCGAGTGCCCGGACCAGGTTCAGATGTTCCTCATGCTGGCGGTCCATGCCGGCGAATCCTATTTTGCGTTGGAGCTGGCTTTCCCGCCAAAAATGCGACCGCGCATAATGCTCAAGATCCGAAAGAATGGCCGTGAGTTCATTCTTGTCGGCCCTGTCTTTCAGTTCCATGAACTGGTTCGTCACGCCAATAATGGTCTTGTGGTCGACATCTATGATGCCGCCATCAATCGTTAATCGGTCATTCCATTTGATTTTTGTCATCGATCTTGCCCCCAAACCGACTCAGACATTCTCTTTTATCCTTTTTGCTGCCTTGCCGTCCAATTGGACTGCATGCCAACTGCCCGCATGGGTACTGCTTAGACAGACCGGGCTTGCGGCCTTTAAACATAAAGCTTGAGCCTTATTTCTTTTTCAGCCGTTAATCGAAGGCAGAGTTCCTTTGAGCGCCAAATTTTGGAATAAAACTGTAAAGAAAGATTAATCCTGCCGATTGATCTCGCATGGCAGAGTCCCCCTTTGTGTCACGATTCTTTGGAATGCCGATGAGCCCCGGTTGGGGAAATTGGCCCAAGGGAAGGGGACGATGCTGGACTTCCGTTTAGAAAGCGCTACCTACCTCAATGCCAGAGCCTTTGTTGAGGGGGAAAGTCGGGAGTCCTCGTTCCAGGCAGAACCGGCATCGCAATCCTGCGGGACAGGAACGGGCAGAGCAAAGTTTTTCGGGTGGCTGATAAGGCAGTGGACAGCTTTTTTGTCTTTACGCAGCGATCCTTCCCGGAAAGCCTTGACGGCATCACGGGCTCTGCCGCCTTACAACTGATCGGACGCGGTCGTTCAATCCTATTTTGTCGTAAATCTCGCTCAATAAAAGGGTCAAGAATGTTCCCCGTTGGCCGCGGATAGGTCGTCATAGCGGTGAGCCTGTTGTGCCTGCCAAGTCTGGGTGTGACGGAAAATCGGCCTTTCGGTTTCCCGCCGTCAGAAAAATTTGAGAAATGAAAGCCAACCAAGTTAAGGATAGGGTGTTAATTAGCATTTCCGTCCCGCGCCCAAAAAGGGTGTGATCTGATCCAGGTCCCTGTCAAGCATCGGGCTCGATCGGGACAGCCGCATTATGCTGGGACTTTACATTGGACGAGGCATTGGTGACCGCCGAAGAGACTTTGCAGACCGTTTTGCCCAGCGAGACCTTGCTCGTACGCGCTTTGCTGGTGGGTGAACGGATTGATACCAAGAATCTTGAACAGGGTTCGGTCTTGGCAACGGCACCGCTTACCATTCGGGCCGGCCGGCAAGGTCGTGCCGTTGTCTTCCGTTATGGCGTGGTGGTGCTGTTCGGCCTGGATCCAATGGAAGAAGACAGCTTCCTTGCCTCGCTGAATAGGTTGGTGGCCGATCCCATTGATCCGCCTGAGGCCGAGGAAACCCAGCTTTTTCTGCAGGCGGGGGGCGAAGACCGGGTCGAGCGCTCCGGAGCGATCTTTCTGGCCGAAGCGAACCCCGAACGCTTGCAATTGGTGGCGGATATTCTTGGAAAAAATGCGGTTCTCGATCATTACGAGCGGCGTGTGGGGGCCGTGTTTGACAGCATCGAGCCCTTGGCCGCGGCCTTGCAGCGCAAGGGAGACTTTCACAGCAAGGGCAAAGGATTGCTGCAACAGATTGGCGGTGTCTTGCTGACCCAGCAGCGCATGGTGGGGCGTGTCGAAGTCTTGGAAAAACCGGAAGTGCTTTGGGAAAGACCGGCCCTCGAGAGGTTTTATCTTCGTCTTGAAGATGAATATGAACTAAGGGAACGCAGCCGGGTTTTAGACCGCAAGCTCGATCTCATCGGCCGCACCAGCGAAACGCTGCTTGAACTTATGCAAAACCACCGCAGCATGCGGGTCGAGTGGTATATCGTTATTCTGATTGTTATCGAAATCTTGGTGTCCCTGGTCGACCTGTTCCTCCGCATCCGAAGCTGAACCGGCTTTGATGCACTTGCCTGTGCATCCTGTTTGTCTCCTCTTATCGGTAAGAAGTCCGCATGAAATATTCATCTATCCTCTTCGCCGCCGCCCTCGTTTTTCTGGCGGCAGGGGCGGCCGCTGCAAAAGTCCCGGCGGGCTTGGACAGGATCGAGCATATTGTCGTCATCTATCTGGAAAATCGAAGCTTCGACAATCTCTACGCGCTGTTTCCCGGAGCAGACGGGCCGTCGGCCAGGACGCGTTGGGCGCCACAGCAGGACCGTACTGGTAAGGTCTACGACCTCTTGCCGCCGGTGCCGGATCAGCGCTTTCCCGCCGCTCTGATCAATGCGCCGTTCCTGATTGACCAATATGTCCCGCAGGACGCCAAGACGCCTGACCTGGTGCACCGTTTTTATCAGAACCAGCTGCAGATCAATGGCGGGCGCAATGACCGGTTCGCCGCCTGGTCTGACGCCGGTGGCCTGGTCATGGGGTTCTACGATGGCCGCACCACAAAGCTATGGGCTTATGCCAAGAAATACACGCTCGCTGACCATTTCTTCCAGGGGGCCTTCGGCGGTTCGTTCCTAAATCATTTTTGGCTGGTCTGCGCCTGCACACCAAAATACGACGATGCGCCCGAGGCGATCCGCGCCAAGCTTGATGACCAGGGCCAATTGATCAGCGACGGCGCCATTACCCCAGACGGCTTTGCGGTGAATACCATCCAGTCGCGCTTCCAACCTCATGCTGCGTCCGTGACTGACGAAGCCCGGCTGCTGCCTCCGGTCGATTTGCCTACGATCGGCGATTCGCTGTCAGATAAGGGTATATCCTGGGCCTGGTATTCCGGGGGCTGGGATGACGCTCTGGCCGGCAAGCCCGCACCCAGCTTTCAGTTCCATCACCAGCCCTTCGCCTATTTTTCCCGATATGGCGACGGTTCCGACGAACGCCGCTTGCATCTCAAAGACGAAGCAGAGCTTTATGCCGCTATCGCAGCAAACAGGCTTCCGGCGGTGAGTTTTTACAAGCCGCTGGGGATTGAGAACCAGCATCCCGGCTATGCCAATATCACCAATGGCGACAACCGTGCCGCCGATCTTATCGACAAGATAATGCAAAGCCGTTCGTGGAAGTCGACCCTGGTGATCGTTACTTATGATGAAAATGGCGGATTTTGGGACCATGTTCCGCCGCCCAAAGGGGATCGCTGGGGACCTGGCACCCGCGTCCCGGCTCTCTTCATTTCACCTTTCGCCAGGAAAGGCTATGTCGACCACACGCCCTATGACACCACCTCGATCCTTAAGCTGATCGAGTTGCGTTTCAAACTGAAGCCGCTTGGTAGCCGGGATGCCCGGGCCAAAGCCCCGCTGGGCGCGCTGATGCTGGAAAGCAAATAGTGCGCGTTAGTCTTTCCGCTAAAGGCCGGTAGGGCTGGCGTCCCCGCCAGCCTCTGCCAAAACGCCGGCGCCACAGTCATGGAACGGCAGGCTTACAGTCATGGTCTTGTAATTCCTCGCCATGCGCCAGGTTACCGAGTGAAAAATCAACCTGGTCGGTCAGCAGAACGAACCCCTCCTGCTCGCCGTTAAACATCGCTCCGGTGACGGCCAATGTTCGGCGCGCCATGGCTTGGCTGTCCAGGGAAAAGCCCTCCGCCAAGAGCCTAAAAGGATTGTTCCCGTCGAGGTCGGTTCCCAGGACGCGCCTTGCCCAATAGGGATGATTGTCCAGCCTGACCTTTAGCGGCGCCCATCGATCACCAATTTCCGCGAGATGGCGGCGAAGGAGGTCATGAATGTCTGCTCTGATGCAGTCGATATGGATATGAAGTTGATTCTGGCTGCGTCCAAATGCTGAATTGATGGTCAGCACAACTTGATCTCGTGATAACGGGCGCTGCAGGCGGTCTGCCACGGATGACTTCGTTTTCCAGGCATAAGCCCAATAATTTGGTGCATCATCTTTCAGCAGTTCCGGGCTTTCAATGCCGCCGAGGCGCTTGGTCGGGATCAGCAGAAACTGAGCGATCCCGACACGGTCTTTGAGGACGGCATATCCCCTTCCCCCGTCTGGATCCAGGTCTGTGCAAGGATCTTTACTGCCATTTTCGAAGTAATGCGCCAAGCATTGATCCTTAACGATTTTCCATAAGGCGTCAGGATCGGAAGCGGCAACCGGGCCAACACCCAGCCCGCTTATGAGTGCGAAGGCCAATAGAACGAGAAGAACGGTTTCAGTTGCAGACGACTTCAAGATCGGATGCTCCAAAATTGACCCCTGACGGATATTGGAAACTATAGGGAGCCATTCAGAGAATTCACCTGGCGTTGGTGCACCAGTGGCTTTTTTGGGTTCCGCACAGCAGCGAGTTCGTCTTCAGCCGGTTTTTACGATGATCCCTTGGCCCCTGATTGTTTTATTAGCGTAAGAAATGTTTCTTCGGAAGTTCACTGGCGGGGACAGGCTGATCCTTCCTAAAATCAGGGCAACCCTACAGGACGTAAAGACGTTGACGACCATGTCAGTTCCCTTGAACGATAACGCGATATTGCTTTGTGAACGCTATTCCGCAATTCGTGATGCCCTGGAGGGGGCGCGCGACTATTGCGTTGTCAGAGATTCCGGGGGCTACGCCGTCCGATTTAATGGCAAAGAAAGACTTCGCACCGATGACCCTTGCCTTGTTTGCAGCTATTTGGCCAATAAGCTTGGCTTAACATTTTCTATCTGCCGGCCTGCCGCCTGATTCCGTTCTTTTTGGAATCAATCTGGAAAATAAAAGCGTCGAGATGGATCAGCAATCGACGAATGCCGCTTTACTTTCGGCTGGTACCGCCTGGTTGCCCAAGCCCAGAGCGCGCTGCATCATCACACTGTCCATCCAGCGCCCGAATTTGAATCCCACGGAAGGCAGAAGGCCTACCTGATGAAACCCACAGGATTCGTGCAATCGAAGCGACGCCACATTGGTGCTGTCAATATAGCCGATCATCTGCAGATAGCCGGCGGCGGCGCAGGACTCAATCAAAGCCGGCAGTAAGGCCCGGCCGATGCCGGCATGCTGAAAATCAGGATGAATGTAAATCGAGTGCTTTAAAGTATAGCGATAAGCCGGACGTTTGCGAAAAGGAACAACATAGGCATAGCCCGCGACCAGCCCATCCAAATCCGCGACAATATGCGGCAGCCTGTGCTTGCTCATATTCTTACGCCGCCGCTTCAGATCACTTTCCTCGAACGGTTCGGGCTGATAATCCCCAAGGTCACCCACCCCGCGATGAATATGGGCGGTATAAATGGCCAGCATCGCCGGGATGTCATCATCACTGGAAGGTCGAAGGCGAATATTCATTGGCAGGGACAAGTCTGGAACCTGGGCGTGGCAGAGCTCGGTCGACGATAATGATCAATCGGGAAGAACTTAGAAGTGACAAAATAATGACAGCGAAAAATGCACCTTACTGCCATCAAATCTTCATTTTCTATTTCCCCAGGGACCATCGTAAATAGCCGAACCATTCGCCGAGGAGGGAAGTTTGGACGACATAGATTTTGCCACCGAACGCGCCGAAGTCTTCAGTGCCACAGCCCTGCAGGCAGTGCTGGCGCGCCTGTCCGGACCGCCGTCATCAGGCGTTTGCCGTTCATGCTATGAAGTGATCGAACCGAAGCGCCGTCAGGTCGCTCCTTTGGCCAAGTTTTGCAGCGACTGCGCCGCCGAAGAGGAGTTTCTTAATCGTCGGACCCTACGGATCGGACAGAGGTAGGACAAGTCTGTCACGCAGCCTTAATTCTGTCACATTTCGGTTATTTGACTCTGGGGTGACAATCGGGGCCAATATCACCAATATTATTGTTGGTATAGGGCCTTGCCCCCGGCAAAGCATCCACCGACAGGGATAGCGGGTGGTTGGATTCCATGGTCAGACGTGCGGTTGTGGTACAGGACATACAGCCCTTTCGAGACCTGATCAGAATGGTCCTGAAATCCCTTGGTGCCAATGAGATCACGCTGGCCACCAACGGCCGAGAGGCGATGGACAGCATCCGTCACAAGGGAGCCGATATCATCGTCATTGATGAAGAAATGGCCGAGTTGGATGGTTTTGAATGTGCACGGCAAATTCGCGGTGGCAGCAACGGCATAGATCCGCAGACCCGGATCATTCTGCTGGCTAAAATGGCTGGCAACAAATTCGAAAATGCCGCCTATGAAGCTGGCGTCGATCATTGCCTGGAACGCCCCTTCACTTTCCAACGGTTACATCAGGGTATCTCCAAGGCGCTGGGTTGCGGCCAATCCTAGAGTGCTTCAGTTTTAAGCTGAAGCACTCTAGGTCCCCTGTGCGAACGAAAAATCTCCGATTTTTCAATGCTCAAGCGCGGGGACGAACCGTAAATAGGCACTCTGTTTTCTGTCTTGGGCTTAGGGTTAGCCAAGGCCCAAAATATTGGACACCAAATAGAGACCGGCAGCAAACAAGCCGGCACCAAGAAAGACACAAACCGGAAGAGTCAGAACCCAAGCCAACAAGAGGCTTCTCAGCGTATCCATCTGAAGTCCGGATTTATTGGCCGCCATGGTTCCGGCGACACCGGAAGACAGGACATGGGTCGTGCTCACCGGTAAACCAAACGCATCGGCGGCCGCTATGGTGGTCATCGCCACCAATTCGGCCGAGGCGCCTTGGGCATAAGTCAGATGCGCCTTGCCGATCTTCTCTCCCACCGTTACCACAATCCGCTTCCAGCCAATCATCGTGCCCAAACCAAGCGCAATGGCCACCGCGGCCTTGACCCAAGTGGGAATAAAGGCGGTCACTGCCTTGGTTTTGCTTTTGAAGCCATCCAGCAGGGGCTTGTCGGCCGACGCGATCGCGCCCGCTTTTCCAAGTTTGTTGATGGATTCGGACAAAAGATAAAGGTCGCTACGCAAGGCCCGACGCCCTTCCGGGGCTATATCGGAAAAATGTTGTTTTCCTTCAAGCGTTAGGGCTACCGACTGGCTCTTGCCAGCCAGAGCGGAAAAGGTGGTGTGATCAAATTTGCCGCTGCGAAGATATTGGGATAATACCGACTGCGCGCCATCGCCTTGACCCGCCTCATCACCCTCGGCCATGCGATGAAAAACCAGGGCGGCCGCTTTGGCATCGGTGGTAATGCCGGCCAGGGCGTTTGGCTGGGCTGCCATATCCAAGGCATAAGTGGCTGGGACGACTCCAATCAGGATCAACATGATCAGGCCCATGCCTTTTTGCCCGTCATTCGAGCCATGCGCGAAGGAAACGCCGGTACAGGTCAAAATCAGCAAACCACGGATCCACAGGGGGGGGCCCTTGTCCTTGTCGGGATCGGTATAAAGCTCTGGCTTTTTAATGAGGGCTTTGGCCAATAAAAGTAACAATGCCGCGCAGGAGAAGCCCACCAGCGGCGATACCAGAAGGGCCATGGCCGTGTCCTGGACCTTTCCCCAATTCACACCCTCGCCAAAGGCCCGATCCGCTGCCAGATAGGAATTCATCAGGCCGACCCCAAGAATGGATCCGATCAGAGTGTGCGAACTGGATGCCGGCAATCCAAGATACCAAGTTCCGAGGTTCCACAGGATGGCCGAGACCAGCAGGGCAAAAACCATGGCAAAGCCGGCGCCAGAACCGACATTGACGATCAATTCCACCGGTAACAGCGCGACGATGCCAAAAGCCACCGCACCACTCGAAGTAAGAACACCCAGAAAATTCCAAAAGCCCGACCAGACGACCGCCACTATGGGCCTAAGGCTGTGGGTGTAGATTACTGTGGCGACGGCATTGGCCGTATCATGAAAGCCGTTGACGAACTCAAAACCCAGGGCTAGCCCAAGCGCCAACACCAAGAGAACCATGCTTGGAACCGTCATCCCCGCATCGACCATAAAATCCATAACGAACCTCGTCCGGTGAACCAACCCTCTTAATACGAGTGGAAGAGGAACTTTTTTGTGAAAGTTGCGTGAACTATCCATTTTTCCGGATATTGGGTGTTAGGGGATGTCGCGCGGCCGGCCAAGCCGCCCTGCTTTCCGGTGTGCTGACATCCGTTTGTAATGAATGAAAACACGGCTATGGTGGAACAGGAGGAACGGGCAGGGCCAGTGCGGATGAACAAATCGGCGGATAGCATCGATAGCCAGCGGCTCAGCGTCTTGTTGGGGGGGCTCGATCCCGGGCTAGTGGAGCGGCTGCTTCACGGCGCCGATATTCTCGAGGTCACCGCCGGAACCGTGCTGATCCGCCAGGGCGAGCCCGGGGACTGCGCCTTCGTGATCCTGACTGGCAGCGTGGATGTCGAGGTGCAGACCAGCTTGGGTCGGGTCGCCATGGCGCGGTTGGGGGCACAGCAACTGGTCGGCGAGATTGCAATCTTTACCGACCTGCCTCGTACAGCCACCGTCACCGCCAGCGAGGAATCCAGCCTTCTGCGCATCGGCCGGGGTGCCCTCGCCGAGTTGATCCGCCAGCATCCCGACATGGCCTTCGGGGTCATCGGCGCTTTGGGGCGGCGGGTCGATGCGCTGAACAAGCCGCTGGCCCTGCTGACCTTGGCAGCGCAAGCCCTTGAGCAGGAGGATCTGGATCCAGCCACCATCGGCGAGATGCTGGGGGCGGTGGGCGACCAGAGCCCGTTTGCCCAGTCGTTTCAGCGAATCCTGCGTGAAATGCAGGCAAAGAGCGCGCGCCGTCACGAAATGGAATTTGCGGCGCGGCTGCAGCAATCCATCTTGCCCCGCACCCTGGAGTTCGGGGCGGATTCGTCCTACCGCGCCGCCGCCTTCATGCGGCCGGCACGCGACGTTGGCGGCGATTTTTACGATTTTTTTCAGACTGCGGACGGCCGTAAAGTGATGGTGGTGGCCGACGTGTCGGGCAAGGGCATTCCCGCTTCACTGTTCATGGCCGTCAGCCGTACCTTGATCCGGGCGATGATTCAGTCCTCGGCCAGTCTGGAAGACGCCCTGGCCCGCGCCAATGCCCAGTTGGAATCCGAGAATGAGGAAGGCCTGTTCGTCACCGTATTCGCGGTGGAGCTGAGTCCGGCCAGCGGCGCTTTACGCTATGTCAATGCCGGCCATTGTGATGGTTACCTGCTGGGGGTTAATGGAGACATCCAGACCTTGGGGCCAACAGGTCCGGCCCTGGCCATGATCCCTGGCCGCGCCTTTCCCGCCAACCAGGTGGCGCTGGGCGAGGGCGAATTACTGTTCGTCCCCTCGGATGGGGTGACCGAGGCCTTCAGCAACTCCGGCGACATGTTTGGCGAGCAGCGGCTGATTGCATTGCTGTCCGGTCTGTCGCGGCCAACTCCTGGCGAAGTGCTGGCTGGGGTGGATCGGGCGGTGGTGGCGTTCGCGGATGGCTACGAGCAATCCGACGACATTACCTGTCTGGCGGTGTCGAGGACCTAGAGTGCTTCAGTTTAAAACTGAAGCACTCTAGCACCCCTGTGAGAACGAAAAATCTCCGATTTTTCAATGCTCGAGCGCCCCTCTGGCTTAAGAGTTTTTCAGCTTTTTGGATCAGTCAAAATGCGAAAAACTCTAAAAGAATAGGGTCAGGTGGTTCCGCCCATCCCGACGATCGTAACGCATCGCTTTCGTGAATTTCCGCATCAGGCGGATGCCCCGCCCCCCGACGGTGGCGTCAAGAATGTTGCCCTCGCGGCCCGGCTCTTCGGCGGCCACCGGGTCGAAGGGGCGGCCATCGTCGGAGACAATAAAACAGGGGGCGCCGTTCTCGGTTCCGCTTTCAACACGGATGACGTGGTGGGCCGGCCCGTCGTCATAGGCATGGCGGATGATGTTGGTCACCGCTTCCTCGATGCAGAGACGGATCAGACTCTGGGTCTCGTCGTTCAGCGCCAACCGGGCGGCGCGGGCCTCGGCCCATTCCGCCAGGTCCGTGATGACGTCCTTATCCGCCTGGGCTTCGATGCGGGCCAGTCCGTCGCTCATGGCTCAAGCCAGTAAGGCTACAGCCTGATCCCAACTGTCGACCAGGGGCACGATTTCCGTCAGGCCGGCGGCGGTCAGCACCTTGGACACGGTCTCGGGGGCGCCAAACAGGACCAGCTTGCCACCGCGGCGCGCCAAGGTCTTGCCGGCCATGACCAGGATGCGGATGCCGATGGAGGCGATGTAATCGACAGCGGTCAGGCTCACCGCCACCCGGTCCTTATTGGAGACGCTTGCGGTGAATTTCAGTTCGATGGCCTCGGCACCCTTGGCGTCCAGTTTGCCGGCCAGAGTAATCTGAAAGATGCCGCCATTGTCTTCGACAGTCATGTCCATGATGGTGTAATCCTCGATAGTGGCTCTCCCGCCATATACCTTATCCGCAAAGGCCCGTCTGTTTCAGTTCTGTGACATAGGTGGGCCCGCCAGCGGCAGCAGGCATAGTCTGCAAATTTTAGCAGATGAGCGTGAATGGAGAGTACGCCCGTTCGGATTGGCGCCTATGCTTACCAAACGCATCAAGCGCGCGCCATTCTTATCCCCCCTTGCCAATACTAAGCCAATGACGTATATGCGCCATTGACCTAGGGCTTTGCGAATGTTTGAATGGGACGACGAAAAGAACGAGGACAATCTGCGCGAGCGCGGCTTTGACTTCGCCCATGCGGCCAGGATTTTCGAGGCTCCGGTTCTTGAGATGGATGATACTCGAACCGACTATGGGGAACGGCGCATTCAAGCGATTGGACGCGTGGGAGCCGATATCTTGTTTGTCGTCTACACATGGCGCAGAGAGGTGCGGCGAATTATTTCCGCCCGTCGCGCCAACCGCAAGGAAAGGGATGTCTATGGCAAGGTATTCGGCGGATCAAATCCGCACTAACGCCCGCACTGACCGCAAGATTTTGTCGGCGACGATGGATGAAGACATTGCCCGCCATGCCGCCGAGGACAAGAGCGAGACGGAAGGCGTCGATTTTGAGCAGGCACTGGCCGATGGCCGCTTGCGCGTGGTGATGCCGATTGACGTCGCGGCGATCCGGGCAAAGACCGGCTTATCGCAGGACCGCTTTGCCCAGGCCTTCCAGATCAGCCCACATACGCTGCGCAACTGGGAGCAGGGGCGTCGCATTCCCGATGGCCCGGCACGGGCGTTGCTGATGGCGATCGATCGTGATCCGGCAGGGTTGATGCGGGCGTTGCAAGCGTGACCTTCAGCAGTTGACCCAACGGTACCGGCGGGGTCGGCAAAGGCTAACTTTAGGAGACACCGTTCCGCCTGATGCGTTTTTGATAAATCGCTCAAGGAAAAGGAAAATTAGGGCCTAAACCTTGTCGGGAATGGTGGGCGCTACAGGGATTGAACCTGTGACCCCATCCGTGTGAAGGATGTGCTCTCCCGCTGAGCTAAGCGCCCATTCCCAGAAGTGGCCGGATATGTACCGGTCTGATTGGAAGGCTGTCAAGCAAGCTCTTGCGGCGAAGGTAACCAAACGACACAAAGATTGAATGGTCAGCGCGGCCGGTTTGTGGCACTTTCCGGTCTGTCTGCTAACAGCCGCCGGTATCGGCTTGCCATGTCTCATCAGAACCTAGCCATCATTCTGCTTGCCGCAGGGATGGGTACACGCATGAAGTCCAACTTGCCGAAGGTCATGCATCCTTTAGCGGGAAGGCCTATGGTTCAGCATTTGCTGGATGGCGTGTCATCGTTAAAGCCCCAGCAGGTGGTGGTGGTGGTGGGGCCGGGCATGGAGAGCGTGGAAGCCGCGGTGGCGCCCCATCCGACGGTTGTCCAGCAGCAGCGTTTGGGTACCGGCCATGCGGTGGCCCAGGCAAAGCCGGCGCTGGACGGGTTCACTGGAACGGTTCTGGTGCTCTATGGCGACACGCCGCTGATCAGCAGCAGCACATTGCAGGCCATGCTGACGCGCCGGCAACAGGCCCCGAACCCCGCGGTGGTGGTCCTCGGTTTTCGTCCAGACGATCCCGGTGAATATGGCCGGCTGGTCATGGGAGCGGCGGGGCTGGAGGCGATTGTCGAATATAAAGACGCCACCCCCCAGCAAAGAAACATTGGGCTTTGCAATTCCGGCGTGATGGCCGTGGATGGCCAAAAGCTGTTCGATTGGGTGGGGCGTTTAGACAATCGCAATGCCAAAGGGGAATATTACCTGACCGATCTCGTCGCTTTGGCGCGTGCCGAGGGGGCATCCTGCGATGTCGTTGAAGGTGCGACATCAGAATTGCTGGGAATTAATTCCCGCGCTGAACTGGCGGTGGCCGAATCCATTGTTCAGGACGCCTTGCGCGCCAGGGCCATGGCCAATGGTGCGACGCTTCTTGACCCGAAAACCGTTTATTTCTCCTGGGATACGCAAGTGGGTCAGGATGTTACCATTGGCCCCCAGGTCTTTTTCGAGCCAGGGGTCCGGGTTGGTGATGGCGTGCAGATCCGGCCCTTCTGCCATTTGTCCGGCACGGAAATTGGCGCCGGTGCGCAAATCGGACCCTTTGCCCGGCTGCGCCCGGGGGCACGGTTGGCCGAGGCGGTCCATGTGGGAAATTTTGTCGAAATCAAGAATGCGGATCTGGCAAGCGGGGCGAAGGTCAATCATCTGACTTATATTGGTGACGCGCGCATCGGCGCCGGGGCCAATGTTGGTGCCGGCACGATTACCTGCAATTATGATGGCTTTGTCAAATCAACCACCGAGATCGGGGCCGGCGCCTTTATTGGGTCTAACAGCTCTCTGGTGGCGCCGGTCAGTATCGGTGATGGCGCGGTGATCGGTGCCGGATCGGTGATTACCAAGAATGTGGCGGCGGGGGCGCTGGCCGTGGCGCGGGGTTCGCAGATGGAATTGCCGGGCTGGGCCGATCGTTTCCGTGCCCGCAAGCGCGCGGAAAAAGCCGCGGACAAAAAGAAATAGGGGCAGGAAATGTGCGGTATTGTCGGTATTATCGGCCAGTCCCCAGCCGTTCCCTTATTGCTGGATGGGCTGAAGCGGCTGGAATATCGGGGGTATGATTCCGCTGGGATCGCTACCTTGGTCGATGGGCAGATTGAGCGGCGCCGCGCCCAGGGCAAATTGTGCAATCTCGAGGCTTTGCTCGTGGAACAGCCGATGGCGGGAACGATTGGCATCGGCCATACCCGCTGGGCGACCCATGGCGTTCCGAACGAAATCAATGCGCATCCTCATGCGACCCGTCATGTGGCGGTGGTGCATAATGGGATCATCGAAAATTTCCTGGCTTTGCGCGCCGAACTGACGGCGGCAGGCCATCATTTTGAAAGCGACACCGACACCGAGGCAGTGGTGCAATTAATCAGCCATTTCCTCGAACAGGGCTTTGAGCCCGAGGTGGCAACAGAAAAGGCGCTGAAGCGGATCGAAGGGGCCTTTGCGTTGGGCATTCTTTTTGCCGGACGTCCCGATCTGCTGATTGCGGCCCGACGGGGCAGTCCATTGGCGATCGGCTATGGGGCCGGCGAGATGTATCTGGGGTCAGATGCGCTGGCCCTGGCCCCCTTGACCCAGAAGATCAGCTATCTGGCCGATGGCGACTGGGCCATTTTATCCAATCAGGGGGCCAGTATTCGGGATCGAGAAGGGCATCCGGTGGTTCGCGAGGTCAAGCAGACTTTGCTGTCCGGCGCGCTGATGGGCAAAGATGGTCACCGCCACTTCATGCATAAGGAAATCTTCGAGCAGCCGCAGGCCATCGGCGATACGCTGAACACGATGCTCAACCCGACCAGCCGGACCATCAGTCTTGCCACTTTGCCCTTTGCTTTGAAGGCCGTTCAGAAGGTCAGCATCATTGCCTGCGGTACGTCTTATTATGCCGGTATGGTGGCTAAATACTGGATTGAGCAACTTGCCCGCCTGCCGGTCGAGGTCGATATCGCTTCGGAGTTTCGCTATCGTAATCCGCCCATGACACCGGGCGGGTTGGCCCTGTTTATTTCACAGTCGGGTGAAACCGCAGATACGCTGGCGGCTCTGCGCTATTGCCGGGCGCAGGGACAACATATCCTCTGTTTGGTTAATGTTCCCGAATCCACCATTGCCCGGGAATCCGATGTGGTTCTGCAAACGGTAGCCGGGCCGGAAATCGGCGTCGCCTCGACCAAAGCCTTTACCACCCAGCTGACGGTTCTGGCTTGTCTGGCCCTGGCTCTGGCCCGCAGCCGAGACAGCATCGATCATGCCACCGAAGCGCGGCTGTCCTCGGCATTGGTCGAAGTGCCGGCGCGGGTCGCCGATGTGCTGGTGCATGAGGGACGCTTCAAAGCCCTCGCCGATGATTTGGTCGGGGCCCGCGATGTACTTTATCTGGGGCGGGGCAGTAATTACCCCATTGCCCTGGAGGGGGCCCTGAAGCTGAAAGAAGTCAGCTATATCCATGCCGAAGGCTATGCGGCCGGCGAGTTGAAGCATGGGCCGATCGCTCTGATTGACGAAGCGGTACCGGTCATTGTCCTGGCTCCCAGTGATGAGCTTTTTGATAAGACGGCGTCAAATGTCCAGGAAGTGGTGGCCCGCGGCGGCAAAGTGCTGTTCTTCTCGGATGCTGCGGGGGTCGATCGGTTGGGCGTAAATGCCAGTTGCGTAGCCTTGCCCGATGTCGATTCCTTTGTTGCGCCAATTCTTTATGCGATTCCCGTGCAGTTGCTGGCTTATTATGTGGCGGTGGCCAAAGGAACCGATGTTGATCAGCCGCGCAATCTGGCCAAGAGTGTGACGGTGGAGTAAAACGCGCCGGTTTCTAATGGCGAAATGCAAGCGGCTGTTTAGGTGGGGCGATGCTGTCGAGCAAGGCAAAATATGGACTGAAGGCGATGGTTCATCTGGCAATCAACGAGGGCAAGGGGCCCAGTCTGATCGCGGATGTTGCCGAATCTGAACATATTCCGAAAAAATTCCTTGATGCCATTTTGCTGGAAATGAAGAACCAGGGTCTGCTGTCTTCGAAAAAAGGCAAAGGGGGTGGCTATGTGCTGGCGCGTCCGGCGACGCGGATCACGGTTGGCGAGATCGTGCGTATTCTCGACGGCCCCTTGGCTCCGGTCGCCTGTGTGTCGCACACCGCCTATCGGCGCTGTACCGATTGCGTTGACGAGGCAGGCTGTTCGGTGCGCAGTGTAATGCAGGATGTCCGCGATGCCATCGCCAGCATTCTTGATAACACCTCGCTGGCCGATATGATTGCCCGGATCGGCCAAGGTAAGCCAGTTCTTGTCTACGATATCTGAGCGTTCAATGCCCCGCTCTTTCCAGCCGGTCTTTGATTACGGTCCTCTTCTGGTTTTTTTACTGGCCTATTTTGCCGGCGGCATGTTTGTCGCCACGGCCGCGCTGATGGCCGCGACGATCCTGGCGATTATTGGTAGTCTGGTGATGGGGCTGCGGGTTTCCCCGCTTCTGTTGATCACCACCGTGATGGTCCTGATTTTCGGAGGGCTGACCCTTTGGCTGCAAGATGAAAACTTCATCAAGCTTAAGCCCACCATCATCTATGGTTTGTTCGCCACGCTTCTGGCCGGCGGTCTGGCTAGCGGGAAGCCGGTGCTGAAATCGCTGATGGGATCGGGGTTGCAGTTGGATGATGGAGGATGGCGGCGCCTATCCTGGCGGTTCGTGATCTTTTTTCTGGTGATGGCCCTGGCGAACGAAGGGGCGCGGCGATGGCTGTCCACCGACCTATGGGTGATTTGGAAGGTGCCCGGCAGCATTATGGCTACGATTTTGTTTATGCTGGCGCAATGGCGCTTGCTGCGTCAGCATCAGGTGACGGGTGACTGACAGGAAGGAGTTGGCGGATGGCAGGCTATGACTTTGATCTCTTGACGATCGGTGCCGGGTCGGGCGGGGTCAGGGCCAGTCGCATGGCCGCCAGCTATGGGGCCAAGGTAGCCATCGCTGAGGAGTCGCGGGTTGGCGGCACCTGTGTTTTGCGCGGTTGCGTGCCAAAAAAGCTTTTGGTCATCGGCAGCCATTTCGCCGAGGATTTCCATGATGCCAACGGCTATGGCTGGTCCCTTGGGGCCGCCAGCCATGACTGGCCGCGGCTGATTGCGGCCAAAGATCAGGAACTGGCCCGCTTGAACGGCGTCTATTTGCGCATGCTGCACGAGTCCGGGGTTTCGCTGCTGGAAGGGCGAGCCAAGCTGGTGGATGCCCATCGGGTCGAGATCAATGGCCAACAGCATAGCGCCGAGCGCATCCTGATCGCGACCGGCAGTTGGCCGCATTTACCGGCAATTCCTGGCATCGAACTGGCCATCAGCTCAAATGAGGCGCTCGATTTGCCGCAGCTGCCGCAGCGGGTGGCGGTGGTGGGCGGAGGCTATATCGCCGTCGAGTTCGCTGGAATTTTCAATGCCTTTGGCGCCGAGGTGGTGCAACTGGTCCGGGGTGATACCCTGCTGCGCGGGTTTGACGATGATATTGCCGTTTGTCTGGCCGAAGAAATGCAGAAAAAAGGTATCGATTTGCGCTGGGGAACCCAGGTGACCTCGATTGAGCGGCGGGCCGAGGGCGGGCTGCGACTGAAATTGAAAACCAAGGACGCTGCTGCGCCCAGTCTGCTCGAGGTTGATCAGGTGCTTTACGCCACCGGACGTAAACCCAATAGCCAGGGATTGGGGTTGGCCGAATTGGGCGTGAAATTGGATGGCGAAGGCGCGGTGGTGGTGGACCGGTTTTCGCAAAGTTCGGTTCCCTCAATCTTTGCCGTGGGGGATGTCACCAACCGGATGAATCTGACGCCTGTGGCCATCGCCGAGGCGCGCTGTCTGGTCGAGACCCTGTTTAATGGCACGCCACAGCCGGCGGATTATGAAAATATTCCGTCGGCGGTGTTCTCGCAGCCGCCGGTGGGGACGGTTGGCTTGGCCGAGACCGAGGCGCGCCAGCGTTTTGGTGCCGTCGATGTCTATGTGACCCGCTTTCGTTCGATGCGCCACACCCTGTCCGGCCGTGACGAACGGACCATGATGAAACTGGTGGTCAGGCAGGAAGATCAGACGGTTGTCGGCTGTCATATGGTCGGCAGTGATGCGCCGGAAATCGTTCAAGGACTGGCCATTGCGATGAAGGCCGGGGCCACCAAGGCGCATTTTGACGCCACCATCGGCATCCATCCCACGGCCGCCGAAGAGTTCGTAACCCTGCGTGAAAAGCGCGCTGATCCCCCGCCGCCGTCCTGATGTCCTATCATATGCCTCTGTACCGACCGCCTTCGGAAGGAGACAATCTTATCCTTCAGGCGACGCTGGGCTGCAGTCACAATCGCTGCAGTTTCTGTTCGATGTATAAGCAAAAGAGCTATCTGCCGCGGCCTTTGCCGGCGCTCTTTGCGGAGATGGAACAGATGGCAAGGCT
>DUZC01000008.1 GCA_013349735.1 Rhodospirillaceae bacterium | reverse complement strand
CCCAAGGCCTGAGCCTGCCGGCAATTAAGCGCAATGGCCTCGCCCAGGCGTAGAGTGCCGTGCTCTTTCAGGGTGAACCAAACCTTCAGGGCGCGAAAACCACGCGACAATTCGATACCAAGGTCACAAGGCCAGGGTTCGCCGCCGGCCAGGGCTCCGGCGGCCGCCAGATAATCAGGGCGGCCACTGAAAGCGGCCTTTTGCAGGCTGCCATCCCGAATCAGCAAACAGCCGGCGTCATAGGGCACATGCAGCCATTTGTGAAAATCAAAAGCGATTGAATCGGCGCGTTCGATACCAGACAGCCGTCCCGCCAAATCGGGTGCCAGCGCCAACATCGCGCCAAAAGCGCCATCGATATGCAGCCATAAGCCTTCCGCGTGACAAAAATCGGCGATGCCGGGCAAGGGATCAATCGCCCCGGTATTGACGGTTCCCGCTGTGGCAATCACGGCAAAGGGTTGGAAACCCTCTTTCCGATCCGCCGCCACCAATTGTTTCAAAGCCTCGATATCCAGCCGAAAATCAGCATCGACCGGCACTTTGCGCAAGGCGTCATGGCCCAGACCCAAGAGCTCAAAAGCTTTGGCCAAGGACAAATGCGCTTCCGCCGAGCTGTAAGCGACCAAGGGCTGGCCGCCAAGGCCCTTGGCCCGCAAGCCGGCCCCGACGGCGCGATGGCGGGCTACCGTCAATCCGAGCAGATTGGCCATCGAGGTGCCACCCACCACCAATCCACCCGTTCCGGCCGGCAGGCCAAACCAACCCCGCGCCCAATCGACAACCGTTCGTTCCACATAAATGGCCGCGTGATCGCGGCCCCCGCAATTGGCATTCAGGGCCGCTGCCGTCATTTCGGCCAACAGGCCGCCGGGGGTGCCACTGCCATGCACCCACCCCCAAAAACGTGGATGGGTGTTGCCGGTGCCAAAGGGCAAAATCAACCGCTCGATATCGGCGAGCAAATCCTCTAAAGGCAGAGGCTGCTCCGGGCAGGGACCGCCCAGCTCTTGTTTGACCTGTTCGGGCAAAGGGCGCCAGACGGGACCGTCGGCGACATGTTCAAGACCATCGAGCAGCTGGTCCAGATGACGATGGGCCCGCTGGCGAAAAGCCGGCCAGTCGGCGGGATCGAGCAGGCCATGACGGCTCACTTTGCGCGGCCCTCGATGAGGCCGGCGCGGTGTTGCGCAATGCGTCCATGGATCATCGCCTGAATCGCATCAAAGATACGCGGTACATATTTATGTTTATGGGCGAACTGACGGGGGTCATCCATGGCGTGCACCACCGCCCCCACATCCACCTCGAACAAGAGCAGCCGGCCGTCGGCGGTAATCGCGCAATCCACGGCAAAAATTTCGATCCGCAGGCGGCGATGCATTTCTTTAAGCACCGTCTGCAGGCGCTCGTTGAAGACCGCCGGGAAATCGGCAAGGAAATGCTCTTCTTCCCGGTTCATCTGGGCCGGGTCGGCCGGGTCGGAATTGTAATAATGGACCATCCAACGCCGCGATAATCCGAGATGGAAGGGATAAGGGTGACCATCAACGACGATGACCCGGTATTTACGGTAGTGATCATCCTCATTGCGATAATCGACGAACTGACTGACATAAACCTCGCCAGCGCCGTAATTCCCCAGCACCTCTGCCAGAACCGGACCGGTTTCCACGAGACGCATGCCGTCCCCGGCATGGGTGCCGACCGGCCGGATCAACAGCGGAAACTGCAAAAGCCCTTCCTTCATGGCATCCGCCAAGCGCTGGGCGGCGTCTCCGGGGCCCAACCGCAAGGTAACCGGTACCAGCAGATCCGGAATGTCGGCAAGCAGGCGCGCCACGCGGTCACGGCAGGTTTCCGCAACGCAATGGGGATGATTGATCACGGGTAAGCCCAAACGCTCCAGCAGGCGGGCGGCGCTGGCCAGTTCCGGCCGGGTCAGGTCGGGTTCAGCGACCGCGCATAAGACGGCATCGACCCTAGGAAGTTCGATCAACTCGGGATCACGGGATGGATCAAGATAATATTGATGAACCGCGCCCCAGCGATCGCGGCGAATGATGAAGTCGGTGGGGAGGTTTGCCTTCCAATCTCCTGGCGCATTCAGAATCATCAATTGAGGCAATCGGTCATCCGCCCCTTTTTCCGTAAAGACCCGGGTAATGCCAAGAGCCAAGCTTTGATGTTCAAGCGCCAGCTCCGGCTGCCCTAGAATTTGCCCCAGCGCGAAAATACGCATATGCGCGGTGGCGCGTTCCGGATTGGATCTTACGGCGGTCTGTAATTGTGTCAGCGCTTCAAGAAAGCGTCCCTTGCGCATGTAAAGCGCCGCCAGCCTTTCCCGCAGATCGCCGTCATCGGGCCGTTCCTCCAGCGCCGCGCGCAGAATTTTACCAGCCTCTTCCAGTTGACCGGCGTCTTCAAGGAGGGGCGCCAGCCGTCCGGCAATGGCCGCATGTCCGTGCAGGCCAATGGCCCATTGCAGGAAAGTAATGGCGTCTTGCGTGCGCCCGGCCTGGGTCAGCACCGAGGAAAGATTAAGAAAGGCGGTAAGGCTGCCGGGATAGGCGGCGATGGCGTCACGAAAAGCCCGCTCTGCGGCGTCGAAGGCCCCCAGTTCCATTTCCACCAGACCAAGGGTGTTATAGCCGTCCGGAATAAAGGGGTTGAGTTCGACCGCACGGCGCAATTGCGGCACCGCTTCCGCAGAACGTCCTTGCTGCCATAATGCCAAGCCAAGATTGTAATTGGCTTGAGGGTCGCTGTCGTCCAGGGCCAGACCCTGACGATAATAATCCAAGGCTTCGCCAAGTTTTCCCTGCTTTTTTAGCATCAGGGCAAGATTAAAGTAATACTCTGGGGCGGTCTTGTCAATTTTTAGTGCTTTTTTAAAGCATAAAATAGCAGAATTTATGTCCTGTCCAGTATAGCAAAGAATACCCATTAGATGCAGTGATGGCGCATGTTCTGGAAAATCGGCTAAGATTCCTTCGCAACGTTGTAGTGCAGTGAACATCTGGCCGGTATTAAATAGTTCCAGCGCTTCTTCATATCGTTTCTGCACCATCACAGAACCCCTAAAATGAGCATTTTCATCGGCTATGCTGAGCCAAGGAATTATGACAAGTCAATCGCCTAAGCCAAATAGAATATGAAACAGCATTGGTAGCGGTCGGCAGCGACTTGAACTATATTTCCGGGATGTGCGAATTTATCAGACAACCAAACCGCCCGCGCCCGCTTCTGCTCTGCATCCTTGATGGCTGGGGCTATCGTCCCGAGCGCGAGGATAACGCCCTTGCCCTGGCCAAAACGCCTGTCTGGACTCAACTGCTGGCCAGCGCGCCGCACGCGCTTCTGGCGACGTCCGGTTTGGCGGTCGGGCTTCCCGAGGGACAGATGGGAAATTCGGAAGTCGGTCACATGAATCTGGGGGCGGGCCGTGTGGTCATGCAGGATCTACCCAGGATTGATCGGGCGATCGCCGACGGCAGTCTTGCCGGTAATCCGGCCCTGCTCAGCATGATCAGCCGCCTCAAGGCGACGGGCGGCAAGGCCCATCTCCTGGGGCTGTTATCGCCCGGTGGCGTGCATTCGCATCAGGATCATATGGCGGCTTTGGCCATTCTTATCGCCAAGGCCGGTATTCCAGTGGCCGTTCATGCTTTTCTGGATGGCCGGGATACGCCGCCCTCCTCGGCCAAGGGCTTTGTCGAAAAATTTCTTGGCGATGTTGCGGGGCATGACATCGCGATCGCCACTCTTTGCGGACGCTATTACGCCATGGACCGTGATAAGCGTTGGGACCGCGTGACCCTTGCCTGCCAAGCCATGATTGACGCCGAAGCTCCGCATTTCGAGACTGCACTGGCGGCGATCGAGAACTCCTATGAGTCCGGAAAGACCGATGAATTTCTGCTTCCTGCGGTCATCGGCGGCTATGACGGGATGCAGGATGGTGACGGGCTGCTGATGGCCAATTTTCGGGCTGACCGCGCCCGCGAAATACTCGGCGCCCTCGCTGATCCGAATTTTGATGGTTTTCAGCTCAAAAACCGACCGGCCTGGGCCAGTCGTCTGGGAATGGCGGAATATTCCAAGGAACTGAGTCGCTATTTTGAAGTGCTGTTTCCCTCTGAAAGTCTGGAGCGCTTGCTGGGCGAGGAAGTCGCCCAGGCGGGATTGTCGCAATTGCGCATTGCTGAAACTGAAAAATACGCCCATGTCACTTTTTTCTTCAATGGCGGGCGCGAACAGACTTATCCCGGCGAAGAACGCATCCTGATTCCCAGCCCAAAGGTTGCCACCTACGATCTGCAACCGTCGATGTCGGCTCCCGAAGTAACCGATCGTCTGGTTGAGGCGATCGCCAGTGGCCGATTTGATTTGATGGTGGTCAATTTTGCCAATGGCGACATGGTCGGCCATACCGGCATTCTAACGGCGGCAATCGCCGCTGCCGAAACCATCGACAGCTGTCTGGGTCGGGTCCGGGACGCCATGGTCAAGGCCGGAGGAACCCTGCTCATCACCGCCGATCACGGTAATCTGGAATTGATGCGCGACCCCATCACCGGAGAGCCCCATACCGCCCACACGGTGGGGAAGGTTCCGCTGGTACTGGTCAATGCGCCAGCCGGGATCACGGGGCTGTCCGACGGACGGCTGGCCGATGTGGCGCCGACGGTGTTGGCGCTGCTTGGGTTGTCCCAACCGGTCGAAATGACCGGCCACAGTCTGCTTGTCCGTGACGCCTGACCACCGGCCGGCCACTGTTTGGCTTGCGGCCTGTCTGGTCTTTCTGATCGCGGCTCTGCCGGCTTCGGCCCTTGCCGAAGAAACGGCCACCTCGCCGGACCGCCGTCTAAAGGAACTGGAAGGGCAGCTTAAGCAGGGGCAGGCGGAACAGGAACGGATCCGCCAGCATGCGGCCCTGCTGGCTGAAGAATTGGCAGCCATCCGCATTGACATGGTCAACGCCGCCAGGGCCGTTCAGGAACATGAGGAGTCCCTTTCGGATCTGGAATTGCAACTGCATGATCTTAGCGAAGTTGAAAAAGACAAATTGGCGGCCCTTGATCTCAAACGACAGCAGATGAACGGTGTCCTGACCGCCTTGCAGCGTCTGGCCTTCCGTCCGTCCGAGGCCTTGATTGCCCAGCCGACCTCGCCGGCGGACACGGTACGCAGTGCGATTTTGTTAAGGACCTTGTTACCGCAAATTGAAGAAGAGGCGGGAACGCTTAAGGCCGATATTACGTCTTTAGCCTCGCTTCGGACCGACATGGCCCGGCAAAAGACCAAAATATCAGCCATCACCATCAAGCTGGATGCCGAGCATCGCCGTCTGACCGCGCTGTTCCAGCGTCAGCAGACCTATCAGCAGCAAACGGAACAGCAAAGGCTTGAGGCTGAGCGGCGCTTGCAAAGCATGGCCGCTGAGGCCGAGGATTTGCGCGATCTCTTGCAGCGGATTGAAGCCGAGCGGCAGCGGCGCGAACAGGAAGCGGCTGCGCGGGCTGCCGCCGAACGGGCCGCTATAAAAGCCGCGCATGAGGCTGAGATTGCCGCCGCCAAAGCGGCTCGTGAGGCTGAGATTGCCGCCGCCAAGGCGGCCCGCGAACGCCATGATGCCGAAATGGCTGCCGAAAAGGCCGCGCGTCAGGCTGAACTCGAAGCCCAACGTCTGGCCCGGCTGGCCGAGCAAGAAGCCAATCGCGCCGCCAAAAATGCGAAAGAAAAGGCGGATCAGGCCGCCAAAGACGCCCAGCTGGCCGATGCCAAAGCGGCCAGAGAAAAGGAAATTGCGGTCCGTCGTGCCAACCGGCCCTTCAGTCAGGCCCATGGCGAGATGCCGTTTCCGGCGCGCGGCCATATCGCTCTGCGCTTTGGGCAAAACACCGAATTAGGCCAGCCCGCCAAGGGGATAACCATTGAAACCAGGGCCGGCGCCCAGGTTGTAACGCCCTATGACGGGCAAGTTGTTTTTTCTGGACCTTTCCGAGGCTATGGCCTTCTCTTGATCATCGAGCATGGCGAGGGATATCATACGCTGCTCGCAGGGGTGGCTCAGCTGGATGCCGCGGTCGGACAGCATTTACTTGCTGGCGAACCGGTAGCCGTGATGGGACAGCCCGAGGGTAAACCGCTTCTTTACGTCGAGCTGCGCCATAATGGTCAGCCCGTCAACCCGTTGCCTTGGCTCACCGCACGCAAAACAAAGGTCTCTGGATGATTCGGAAGGTTATGATAACGGTGGGCGCCTGCACATGGCTGGCCCTGCTGTCCACTCCCGCCATGGCGGCGGCATCTGACAAAAGCAACAGTGCAGACACCTATCGTTTGCTGAGCCTGTTCGGCGATGTCTTTGAACGGGTCAGAAACGAATATGTCGAGCCGGTTGGCGACGAGCAGCTGATTGAAGCCGCTCTGAACGGCATGCTGACCTCCCTTGATCCGCATTCCGGCTATCTCAATGCCAAGAGTTTCCGCGACATGCAGGTGCAGACCAAAGGCGAGTTCGGTGGTCTGGGCATCGAGGTCACCATGGACAATGGCTGGGTCAAGGTTGTCTCGCCGATTGACGACACGCCGGCGGCCAGGGCTGGGTTACGCCCCAACGACTATATCACCCATCTGGACGGCGAGCCCGTGCAGGGCATGTCGCTGAATGATGCAGTGGATCGGATGCGCGGATTGGTTAACACCGATATCCGTATTACCGTCCGCCGCGAGGGTCAGGCGGCCTTTGATGTTACTTTGACGCGCGCGGTTATCAAAATTCAGACCGTCAAATCAAAGCTTAATGACAAGGTCGGGTATGTTCGGATCAGTCAATTCGTTGAATCCACCGACACAAATTTGCGCAAGGCTATCGAGCAATTGAAAAAAGACTCCAACGGAACGCTCGAGGGGCTGGTGCTGGATTTGCGCAATAATCCGGGCGGCCTGTTGGATCAGGCGGTGGCGGTGGCCGGTGATTTCATCGAAAAAGGTGAAATCGTCTCGACCCGCTCGCGCCGGCCTGAAGATACCCAGCGATTCAATGCGCATGGCAAAGATCAGACGGATGGTCTGCCGATGGTGGTCTTGATTAATGACGGCTCGGCCTCGGCTTCGGAAATTGTTGCCGGCGCCTTGCAGGATCATCGGCGCGCTATTTTGCTCGGCACCAAGTCCTTTGGCAAAGGGTCGGTCCAGACCATTATCCCGCTCAATGGCCATGGGGCCATGCGGCTGACCACAGCGCGCTATTACACACCCTCGGGACGCTCGATTCAGGCGGTGGGGATTGAACCTGACATCAAGGTCAGCCCGGCAAAGGTTGAGCCGCTCAGTACACCGGCGGATCATAGCCGGGGCGAGGCCGGTCTGCGCGGCGCCCTTCGTAACGACACCTTGCCGAAAAAGGACGAGGCGAAGCCGGATGACGAGGGGAAAACCCCGATGCCGGCTCCGGAAAGCAAAGCCGCTCCGGACGGAAAGCCGGCGGCCGAGGGTAAAGCCCACGCCGATGGCAAGACCAGCCCAGAGGGGAAGCCCGCCACGGCGTCGAATCTTGATGCCGCCAAGATGGGTGACCCCGCTTCCGATTATCAACTGTCCCGGGCGATTGACCTGTTGCACGGTCTTTCTCTCTATAAGGGCGCATCAAAGGCCAATTGAAATCCGACCGTGAAGCTGTCCCTTGCTCCCGATGATCGACCGGCACCACCTTCCCCTCCCCAGGGCGGGGGGGGGAAGTGGTCCAGTTTGCTGGTTTATGGCCTGCTTCTGCCCTTTTCCCTGGCCATTGCGGCCGCCGCCGGCTGGTATGTGGTAACGGGCGAGAACCCTTTGGATTTGCTGGCTGGGCTTAGCATGGATGCCCGGATCGTTGAGCCAATGCCGCCCCGGCCAGGACCGGAAAAGCCTGAATCGTCGTTGATTCAGCCGCAAACACCGAAAGCAGCGGCTGCCGCAAATGCTCCGGCGGCCGATGTCAAACTGCCAGCAGCCCCGTCGGAAACGCCAGCCGTCGCATTGCCCCAGGCGCCGGCCGCACCGATTGAAGCCAAGGCGCCGGCCGTTCCTGGCGAGGCAAAGATGCCGACAGCGCCGAGCGAGGCCGCTGGAGCCCCGCCTGTAACGCCCCCTGTCGCTCCCATTGCACCGGCACCAGAGGCTTCTCATGGCAAACCCGCCGAGGAAAAGCCGCCGGCGATCACGGCCGTCTCTGACGCGGCGGCTCCGGCGCTGACGACGCCGACAATGCCACCCGGCGGCGATAGTTTGCCGCCGCCCAGCTTTGGGCAATTGCCAGCCCGGGAAGACCTGAAACCGCTTTCTCCCGGGCCTTTACCGGAATTATTGCGCCGAACCGGCAAAGCATCCTTGCCGGTCATGGCGGAAGGAAAAGAAGCGCGAACCGCCTATGCGCGGCCCTTCCTTGACGAGAAAAAGCGTCCCAGGCTGGCTGTAATTGTCACGGGACTTGGTCTTTCCAATGATGCCACCCAGGCCGCCATCAGCAAGCTGCCGCCCGAGGTTACGCTCTCGTTCAGTCCCTATGCCGGCAATCTGGCGGCTTTGGTGAAAAAAGCGCGCGAGGCCGGCCATGAAGTCATGCTTGATCTGCCGCTGGAACCCACCAATTTCCCTATGCGCGATGCGGGGCCGGATTCCATTCTGGTTCATCATGCCGCTTCCGAAGCTCTTGAGCATTTGGAAGCCGTTTTAGGCAAGGCAGACAGCTATGTTGGTCTGGCTGCCCATTTGCGCTCCCCGGTAACCGCCAGCGAAAATTGGGTGACGATCCTGCAGGCCCTGAAGGGGCGCGGCTTGATGTTCGTCGGTGATGGTCTGGTGGGGGTGCCGGCGAATGCCATGCCCGCCGCGGCCTCGGTGACCTTGGTGGCCGATGACGTCCCCTTCCGGGCCGCCATTGACGTCGGCCTGTCAAAGCTCGCGGCGGCGGCTCTGCGCGATGGAACGGCCCTGGCCTATCTGTCGGCGCGGCCAGTCAGCTTTGAAAGACTTCTGGCCTGGGTTGCCAGTTTGCCGCAGCAGAATTTGGTCTTGGCCCCGGCCAGCGCCGTCGTAAAAACAGAGGAAAAATGACCAATTTGCCTTACCGTCCAGGCGTCGGCTTGATGCTCTTTAACGCTGAGGGGCGTGTCTTCGTGGGGAGGCGCATCGACAGCACGGTTGAAGCCTGGCAAATGCCGCAGGGGGGAATCGATGACGGCGAAACCCCCGAGCAGGCGGCGCTGCGCGAACTGGCCGAGGAAATCGGTACCAATGATGCGGAAATTATCGCCAGCAGTCGCGACTGGCTGACCTATGACCTCCCGGCCGAATTGGTCGGTAAAGTGTGGAAGGGACGCTTTCGCGGCCAAAAGCAGAAATGGTTTGCGCTGCGTTTTCGGGGCAGCGACGCCGACATCAATATCGCCACCACGCATCCTGAATTCAACGCTTGGTGCTGGGCTCCGTTTGAAAAATTGGCCGAACTTATCGTTCCCTTCAAAAGAACGCTGTATCTTCAGGTGATGGAAGAGTTTCGGGACACGAGTGCACTGATTCATTCAAAAAGTACAGGAGCACCGGCGTCCCCGCCGGTGTGAGGTCGGCATAAAAAAGTCAATTATTTCAGTATCTTGTCGGCTGAGGCCGGCAGGGACGCCGGCCCTACTGGGTGAATCTTTTGTTTGCGTCAAAGCCCTAGCCGAAGGGTTGGCCAAGCCAAACAAATAATCGTCAAGGGCTCTAAGATCGTAAAATGAGCCGGTGGCCCTGCAATTGTTTTCCGACCAAGCCATCCCAAATGACATAGTGAACGGAGAGGATGCGGGCGGCTTTTATAACGGCCGCCGGACAGGAGGGGGCTATGAAGCCAATCTTGGCGTTGGTGGCGACGGTTTGTCTGCTGCTTTTTTCTTCCCCGGTCTGGGCCGGGTCGCTGATCTTGCAACTTACCGACAGCGATGGAAACCCGGTGTCTGACGCGGTGGTTAAGCTAACCGGCGATACCCCCGGAGCGGTTCTTTCCCATCAAAGCCATATCATCGATCAGCGGGACGAAACATTTTCTGTCTATGTTTTGTTAATTTCGGTTGGGGATGATGTGACTTTCCGCAATAGCGACCAGACTAGGCATCATGTTTACTCATTCTCGCCTTTAGGGCAATTTGAGTATCTTTTGGCGCCCGGCGAAAAATCCCCGCCAATTTTATTGTCGAAGCCCGGTGTTGTCGCTGTTGGCTGTAATATCCATGATCGGATGATTACCCACATTTATGTCTCGGACACCGCCTGGGCCGCGCGTTCCGATCCGCAGGGACAAGTGGAAATTAAGGATGTTCCTAATGGAACCTATGTCGCCCATATCTGGCATCCCAAATTGCGACCCGGCAAGCCAGAATTGGCTGAAACAGTCACTTTGGGCGATAGTCCGGTAAAACTTTCATCGGTTTTGCAGCTCCTGCCCGATCGCCCAAAGTCAGGCGGCGAATACCGACGTTACTGAGGAGCCTCCCTTGCGTCTCGGATTTCGAAACCGCCTTGCCGGCTTTCTGCTCGTCTCTCTGATCCTGGTGCAGACGGTAACGGCCGGTTTTGTCTATTCCTTCACGCAAAAGGCTCTGGTCGAGCAAGGCAAGAAGCAGCTCTCGGCATCGTCCGATTTATTTGTTCACCAGCTTGATGCGCTATCGCAGCGCGTTGCCGAAGGCGTGCATATCCTCTCCCTGGATTTTGCCTTGCGCCAAGCCATTGCCTTGCAGAACAGTCAGACCGTGCTCTCCGCCCTTCGCAATCACGGGCGAAGAGTGGGGGCGACCCGGATGCGGCTCATCGCCCTCGATGGCACCATCGAAGGGGACACTTTGGACGCCACGGCCGCTGGCAAGGCCTTTGGTTATGATGATCTCTTGGACGGCGCTGCGGCGGAAGGCCGGGCAACCGCGGTGGTAGCCTTTGATGGCCATGCCTATTGGACGGTTCTGGTGCCGGTTATGGCGCCGACGCCCATCGCTTATATCTCGGCAGACATTCCTTTGGACGATGCCATGATGGACACTCTCCGGCAGCTCTCCTCGCTGCCCCGGGAAATCCTTTTGGTCGCGGATCGGGGCGATGGCAAATGGCGCTCCCTGGCAAGCTGTCTGGAAAATGCTGAAATTCTTGACCAGCTTCTGCCCCTTGGTGAACCTCCCAGCGCTGTTCAGCCAAGTCTGATGAACAGCCATGGAAGGCGGGATCTGGTCTTGGCCAAATCGCTGCGGACGCCGGCAGGGAGTTCGCCGGTCCTGGTCGTCCTGGGGCTGTCGCTTGACGATGCCTTCCGGCAATATGAGCCGGTCGTCCTGGTATTGGTCGCCATCCTCGCTGCCGGTATGTCGGTTGCTCTGTTTGGGACAACGCTGATTGCCCGCAGTGTTGCCAAACCTATCGAGGCTCTGGCGAAAGTGGCAGCCCGGATCGCGACAGGCGATTACGCACCGCTGCCTTGGGTCCCGCAACCGGATGAGATCGGTCAACTTTCCAATGCGCTCGGCGACATGGCCTTGGCCATACAAGAGCGCGAGGAACATATTCTCCATCAGGCGCGCCATGATGTGATTACCGGGTTGCCCAACCGCATGGCGATGACTGACGCGATTGCGTTCGATTTAGCGAACGGACAACCGAAGCCGTTCACCTTGATGATGATCGGTCTGCCACGGCTTCAGGAAATCGTTAACACGGTTGGGCATGACTTCCGCGACCATCTCATGCGCCATGTCGGCGACCGCTTGCGGCGCGCGGCAGCACCCGAAGGCTTGGTGGCGCGGGTCGCAGATAGTGGCTTTGCAGTCTGGCAGCAAAGTGAGACGCCCCAGGTGTCACCCAAGCAGATGATCCAGGCAGTGGGGGAGATTTTTCGCCAAGGCGATATCGCCGTGGATATCGCTACGGCCATCGGGATTGTGAGGGTTCCTGATCATGGAACGGATGCCAGCCTCCTGTTGCAACGCGCGGATATCGCCCTCCATCAGGCCCTATTACTGCCGGATGATCGGATCGTCTTCTATGATCCCGGGCGCGACCCTCATAGGTCGGACCATCTCACTTTGATGAGCGACCTGCGCGAGGCGCTCGACCGGAATGAACTGCGACTTCATTATCAGCCGAAGATAAAACTGGCGGCCGGGCGGGTTGGCGGAGCCGAGGCCCTCGTTCGCTGGACCCATGCGCGGCGTGGCTTTGTCGCTCCGGATCAATTCATTGCCATGGCCGAGGAGACCGGCAATATCCGCAGATTAACCAACTGGGCCCTGGCGACGGGCATTGCGCAGGCCGCCGAGTGGCAGAGACGCGGTTTCGAACTCCGGCTGTCGGTCAATCTTTCGGTCCGCGACCTGGGCGATAAGAGTCTTCCCGACCGGGTTCGCGACCTCCTGGAAAATTATGGTGCCCGGCCCGAGAACATCGTCCTGGAAATTACCGAAAGCGCCATCATGGGCGAACCGGACGATGCCATCGCCGTCCTCAGGCGTTTGGCCGATCAGGGAATAGATCTGTCCATCGATGACTTTGGGGTTGGTCAGTCTTCTTTCACCTATCTGCGCCGACTTCCGGTCCGTGAATTAAAGATCGACAAGTCCTTCGTGCTCAATCTGGCCGAAAGTTCAGAAGATGCGGTCATCGTCCGCTCCATTGTCGAGCTTGGGCATAATCTGGGCTATAAAGTTACCGCCGAAGGAATCGAGACTGAAGCGGCCATGCAATTCCTGGCCGATTTGGGCTGTGATTATGGTCAGGGCTATCATATGGCCAAGGCCCTTCCTTTGGACGGGTTCGAGAAATTCATCGTCGGGGGGCGTTGGCCGGCTCTGACTTTGGTGACATCGTGATCCGGATCACTCTGGCCCTGCTGGGTGCACTGATCCTGATCTCTTCGACGGCCATGGCTCAGGAAATGCACGTTGAAGGCTATGCCGATTTCCGTTTTTTATCGGCCGGGCCACCGGACTCATTCCTTGATGGCGGCGTGGGGAAATTACGTTTCGGCCAAGGAGAGGGCGATCAAGCCCAGCAATTCCAATTCGCCGAGGCTTCGATGGCCGCGACCCTGTTGCTGACCGGGGACGTCCTGGCCTATGCCAATATCCGCTATGATAGCCGGCAAAGGACCGCTTTGGATGCCTTGGAAGCGTACGCCCGGTACCGTCCGGTTTCTGTCAGCCGTTGGCGCTGGTCGGTTAAAGCAGGCGCGTTCTTTCCACCGATATCCCTTGAAAACACCGGGATCGGTTGGACCATTCCATGGACTTTGACCCCTTCTGCCATCAATTCTTGGGTTGGCGAGGAACTTCGTACGATCGGCAGCGAAGCCAAGATCGAATGGCGGGGCGATGTCGACAGAATGGAATGGATTTTTGCTCTTTATGGGCTGGATGATCCGGCAGGCGCCCTGCTCGCCGCGCGCGGTTGGTCCTTGAATGATCGCATCACCGGACTTTTTGACCTTAACCGGCTTCCCAACGCAACCGAGTACAATCCGTCCGCAAGACGCATTCATCCCTTTCGGGAAATTGATGACCGGCCCGGTTGGTATAGCGGGGTCCGTTGGCGAAGCGAGGGCATCGGCAGTCTGGAGTTACTGCGCTATGACAATCAGGCAAATCCATCCGCCCGCCGGGATGGGCAACTGGCCTGGCGTACCAGCTTTTGGAGCCTGGGCGCTGAAACCGGCTATGATGACTTCGTCCTGATCAGCCAGGCAATGTTTGGCGAAACCGAGATTGATCCAACGCCTCAATTCAACGCCATCACCAAATTTCAATCCGCCTATCTCTTGGCAGGATATGATTTGACGGACTGGCGCCTTGCCGCGCGGGTCGATGGCTATGCCGCGCAGCAGCAGAATGCTGGCCGGAATGTTCCGGCCGGCGAACATGGCGACGCCGTTACTCTGGCGCTGACCTGGCTGCCGATTGAGGCTTTGCGGGTTACTGCCGAGGGGATCAGAAATAACAGCTGGCGGCTGCAAAGGACCGTCGTCGAAGAGCCGCCAAGAGCGGTCGAGACGGTCTTTCAACTGGGTGTCAGAGTGTTTTTCTGAACTGCGCCTAACGGAAGCCCTCTCGATCCCGTCAGCCCCCTTTGCGTGCCGGGATGAGGGCATAGTCGAGTTCTTTGGGGTCGACGCCCAGTGCCTCAGACAAGGCCGCCTGGAGTGTCGCGTCGATCAAGCGCTCGCCTGCGTCGATCTTCGTCATTTCCATTCTGCCAATCCCAACCATCGCCGCCAGTTCACGCAAAGAAAGACCGCGCTCGACGCGATAGGCGCGGATTTTATAATGGTGTCGCGTCTTCAATTCGTCTTTCCCCTGACCGCGGCCTTGCGAACCCTATATTTGAGTCGGCAAACCATACACTATATCTCCATAAAACGGTGATGGGTGCCTTCCGTCAGGGAATAAACCGATCCAAGGTTGATATTGTTTGGCGCCACGATCCAAGGAATAATTATTCTCATGTCTGACCAAACGCCGCCCAAAATTTCTTCCAACTATTATCAAGGCGTTCGCAACGAAATCACTTCGCTCCTTCCCGCCAATATCGGGACTGTTCTCGAAATTGGGTGTGGTGAGGGAGGAACCATGGCTTGGTTGCGATCAATTAAACAAATAAAATATGCAGCTGGTGTTGAATTTGTTCCAGAGGTTGGAAAGAAAGCGCAGGCAGTATTTGATGCTGTCGAAATTGGATCAATTGATGAGGTTCCACTGAATTTTTCTGTGCAACAATTTGATTTGATACTAGCCCTTGATGTCCTGGAGCATCTTGCTTGGCCGGGTTCTACAGTTAAGAAATTATTCAATCATTTGCGGCCGAATGGGATGTTTATTGCGTCGATTCCCAATGTCGCGAATTATCAAGTTGCTCTTCCTCTGTTATTTGGCGGCCAATGGAATTACACGGATGAGGGTCTTCTTGACCGGACTCATTTGCGGTTCTTTACGAAAAAAACGGCTATCGAGCTGTTTGAAAATTCCGGACTGCTGGTTGAAAAGGTTGAGGTTAATTATTTGTCGCCAAATATCTTCAAGTTCCTTGGCTGGTGTGGGCCAAATGCGCGGTGGTATAGTTCAAAAATTATCAGATTACTACCGCCTATTAGACATCTTGTTGAGTTTCAATATTTGATTGCGGCTCGAAAGCCAACCTAAGAACAAAGTAAAACCAAGTAAATTTGTCGAATATTTTGTTAAAGTTACGCGTGCCCGGACGGGCCAGGAAGACGAGGTTCTGAATGCCCTCAAGGACGGCGAGTGAGGCAGGCATCACTTCACTATGCCTTTGCCTAAACCAGAGCCAGGCCTTGAAATTTATCAGGTTCCCAAATTGCCGTCCGGCAGTCTTGCTGGTTCCTGTTCCAAAGCCCGACGATCGTTCAACTCGAATTGGCGAAGTGGCTGCGACGGGAGGTTGGAGAAGACAAGGCGGATCAGGTGATCGCCTTTACAGAGACCTGTTTCATCGCGGATCTGGACAGGTCTATTGCTTTGGCGGCCGCCGATTTTTGTGCCCGGTATAAGTTGGCTACGGCAGACGCCATCGTCTATGCCACTGCCTTGGCCCATGGTGCTGATCTTCTAACCTGCGACCGACATTTCGATGGGCTATCCGGTGTACGGTTCGTGCCCAAATCCAATGGCTGAAACCGGTACAGGCCCGGTACCGGGGGCTCTGGAATTGTTGACAATGTCCGAGAGTAAGATTGGTGCCCCAGGCCGGACTCGAACCAGCAAGCCCTTGCGAGCAACAATTTTTGAGTCCGGGGAATGAAACCGGAACAGGCCGGATGGGGCTGTCTTTGGCCAGACGGGGCAACGCACTACGCGACGTCTTACCGAACTCTTCCCATCCAGCCCAGCATCGCTGCTCTCGGGGAGGAATAGGGGAGGAAGCCGGTGGAGAAAAATCCCACCAAGGGAATTGCAAAAACGCGAAAAATGCGTATTTTACAAAAATACGACGAGGAGTGATCGTCAATGTCAGTCGCCGTAGCCGCCACCGAATTCGCCAGAAAATTCCGGCAGTACCAACGCCATGTGCTGCAGGAGCCGATCAAGGTTGTCAATCATGGCGAGGTCACCGGCTATTTCATTTCGCCGGAGGATTTTGAGCGGTACCAGCGTGTCCTTGCCGCTTCGCGCCGCGGCTATCATCCCAGCGAATTGCCCCACCATCTCAAGGCGGCGATCAAGGAAGCGCGGATGGGGCAGGAACACGAGAATCTGAATGCCCTCATGGACGGCGAGTGACGCAGGCATCATTTCATCATGCCTTTGCCAAAACCTGAACCGGGCCTTGTCATCCATTACGAATATCTGTGGCGCCATGAGCATGAACGAGGTGATGTCGAGGGACAGAAGCGTCGCCCCTGCGCAATCGTCGTCGCCGTCCAGAACATCCATGGCAATCAGGAAACGGTTGTCGCCCCGATCACACATCTGGAACCCCAGGCCCCGGCGGAAGGTATTGAGATTCCGCTGCGCGTGAAAAAATATCTTGGGTTGGACGATCAGAGGTCATGGGTGATCGTCTCTGATTTAAACGTCTTCCTCTGGCCGGGCGTTGACATTTATCAGGTTCCCAATTTGCCGTCCGGCACCTTCGCCTACGGATTATTACCGCCAGTTTTGTTTGAACAAATTCGTGCACGCATCGAAGCATTGGGAACCTTACTGACCCAGCGAAGCGAAGATCCTTAAACGTTCAAAGCGTCAGCCGCTCTGAAGCGGTCTAGTCCGAAAGTCCAGCCCAGGGGAGGCATAGGGGAGGACGCGCTACCGCGTCACCCGCCGAAGCGGGTCGCATCGTCCGTAACTTATTGAATTTATTGGTGCCCCAGGCCGGACTCGAACCAGCAAGCCCTTGCGAGCAACAGATTTTGAGTCCGGGGGACGGACCAGGAACAAGTCTGATGGTGCCGGAGGGGGCCAGACGGGACATCACGCGTCGGCGCGCGCGAGCCAGCCAGAACCGGCCGGTACCAGCCCAGTTCGGACCCTGGAGGGGAGGAATAGGGGAGGGCGAAGATAAAACGGTCGCTTACACCAGGCGAGGCAGATGGCGGGCACCGTGGACTACCCGCTCGATTCGAACGATGCTTTGGCCGGGCAGGTCGCGGAAGAAGACAAGGTAGCGCCCATGGACGGCCATCCGCAGGCCTGGCGCCAAGTCTTCGCGCGGCGTGTAGGCCTCCGGCGTTGCCGCCACGGCCTCGCATTTGGCCGCCAATTCGGAAACAAAGGAGGCCGCCCTCGTCGGCGATTCGCGGGCGATATAGTCGCCGATTTGCTCGATGTCTATGGCGGCGCGCGGTGACAGGACCAGCCGTCGATGCGCGCTCACTTAAGCGGTGGTCCCACCGAAGCGGGCTCGCAGACGATCGAAAACCAGTCCGGCGTCCAGTCCCGGTCCGCTGTCGATACCTTCGGCCACCAGGCGGCGAAGTTCCTCGATTTCAAGGGCATCGACAGTACGACGCATGCGCCAGTCGCGCAGTGCGTCGCGGACGACTTCGCTGACACTGCCATATTCACCACGCTCGACGGCGGCACGAACTTCTGCTGCCATTTCCTGTGTGAGGGCGATACTGACTTTCTCGACATTGGCCATGCCTCATATTGCCATGGAGCGCGGTCAGCTGGTAGGAAAAATTCCGACCAAGAGGAGGTGCAGATGGGGGGCTTCTGCAGGCGGTAGATACTCGAACAGCGATTCGACTCGACGAGCGCCAAATTGCGTCTTGACTGCGGCCTATGCGCAGTGGTTGTTGATTTTTTTTGTTCTTGTTATGTTCATCTGTTCGATTTTGGTCCAGAGGAGTTGCAAGATGGTCAGCAGATTGAAGGGGTTGTTCGCTTCACTGGCGATAGATATCCAGCATCTTCGGAAAAATTGGGTCGAAAGAAAACGATACGCGATAAGTGAGATGCCTACGCTGATGCTGTGTCTGCTCGGATCGGGAAGTTTTCTTGTTTCCGGCTATTATGGGCTCGTCGAATCGAAAACATTATTTGACACGGTCGCCATCACGAATTCAGTTGCTCTGTACCAGATCGGTCTGCTGGGAGCGCTTCTCTGGGTTTTGCACGCGATGATGGGCTTCAAGATTTGGTTTTTTGGCAATCTTGCGTGGAAATGCAATGCCGTCCTTCGAGACAGGATGTTTCCGTAAGGTAAGAGCTAGAGCGCTACCTCGGGACGTGCGGACACGAATGTCTGGGGCGGCGTTCTAATGGTCCAAAATCGTTCTTCCGCTTCCGGCCCGACTTGGGCGTGGCGGACTGCAAACGCGTGCCGGTCGACGGCACGGGCGCTGCAATAATGGGCCCAGGGGTGGAATAGGGGAGGACGCACGTCCGCGCCTCCCGCCGAAGCGGGCTGCATCTCCCGAAACTCGTTGGATTTATTGGTGCCCCAGGCCGGACTCGAACCAGCACGCCCTTGCGAGCAACAGATTTTGAGTCTGCCGCGTCTACCATTCCGCCACTGGGGCACCGTGGGGTAGGGCGCCGATCATAAACAAGCTTTTGCCATGGTCAATCCCTTCGAACAACAGATTTGAGGAGGGCCAAAATCTCATTCCTCCGGCCGCAAACCGTGACAGCATGAGAAATCCGGGCTAAACCAGAGGCACCGAAAAACCGATGGGCGCCTGGGATGCTAAAACGGCTTTATGAATGGATGATGGGGCTGGCCGGGCACCGCCATGCCGTGCTGTGGCTTGCCATTGTCTCTTTTGTGGAAAGTTCGATCTTCCCCATCCCGCCTGATGTGATGTTGATTCCCATGGTTCTGGCAGATCGGCGCCGGGCCTGGCGTTATGCCTTGATCGCGACCTTGGCCTCGGTGGTGGGTGGTTGGCTGGGCTATGCCATTGGCTATTATCTGTTCGAGACGCTGGGGCGGCCGATCATCGGATTTTATCATCTTGAGGGCAGTTTTTCGGCCTTTCAGGCTTGGTTCGCCCAGAATGGCGGCTGGGTCATTCTGGCCAAGGGATGGACCCCAATTCCTTATAAGCTGATCACCATCACCGCGGGTTTCAGCCATCTCGACCCGCTTATCTTTACCATCGCTTCCATCGGTTCGCGGGCCATGCGCTTTTTTCTGGTGGCCGGTTTGCTCTTTCGATTTGGGGCGCCGATCCGCGACTTTATCGAAAGACGTCTGACTTTGGTTACCACCGGCTTCGTTTTGGCGCTGGTTGGGGGCTTCCTGCTGATTAAGGTGTTTTGAGACCGCTATGATATCCCTACAACGTACATTGACGCTTGTTCTGCTGGCTTGCCTGGGGGCTTTGGGCGCGGCCTTTACCGCACAATATGGCTTTGGTCTGCGGCCCTGTGTGCTTTGTCTTTACCAGCGTGTGCCTTATGGGCTGGCCGCCATCCTTGCGGGCCTGGCCTTGTTGCCGGCGCTGGGCCCGACCGCAAAGCTGCGCCTGCTTGGCCTTTGTGTTTTGCTGTTCCTGGTCAACAGCGGAATTGCCTGGTTCCATGTTGGCGTCGAGGAACATTGGTGGGCTGGGTTGGCGGGCTGCACCGGCGGCAGCCCTCAGGCCAACAGCATCGAAGATTTGCAGCGGATGCTGGCCGGCCCGCCGCCGCCCCGTTGTGATCAGATCCCCTGGGCCCTATTTGGTATTTCCATGGCCGGATATAATGTGTTCGCATCCTTGGCTTTGGCGGCCTTTGCCGGCTTTGCCGCTTTAAGCCAGAAGGGAAAGACATGACCGATACATCGTCCCATCCTCGGGCCATGCCAGGGGATCTAAGCAAAGCGCAACTGGTCGAGCGCATTATCCGGGTTGATCAGGCCGGTGAATATGGCGCCGTGCGGATTTACCAAGGGCAAAGGGCGGTTTTGGGAAAGAGCGCCATCGCCGAGACGCTCGCCCATATGGAAAATCAGGAACGCCAGCATCTGGACAGTTTTAACCGTCTGATGGCCGAACGCCATGTTCGGCCGACCCTGCTGCAACCGCTGTGGCATTTGATGGGTTTCGCGCTTGGGGCGGGCACCGCCCTGATGGGCGAAAAGGCCGCCATGGCCTGTACCGTCGCCGTCGAAGAAGCCATTGACGAGCATTATGGCAACCAGGCCCGCCAACTTGGCGAAGACGAGCCCGAACTTGGTGCCATGATGGCTGAATTCCGTGATCACGAAAGAGCGCATCGCGACATCGGTTTACAATATGGCGCTGAACGGGCGGCGGGTTACCCGGTCCTGCATGCCTTGGTCAAAAATGGATCCCGCTTGGCGATCTGGCTGTCCGAACGGATCTAGAACGCTCTAACTCGGATCCAGTTCGCTATCCCAATACAGAAAGTCACGCCAGCTTTCATGAAGATAGTTGGGTGGAAAACCGCGCCCATGTTCCTGCAGCAAATGGCTGGTGGGTTGCGCCGGCGGCACCAGGGGAAACATCCTGACTTCGTGGGGCAGATGGTTGCCCTTCAGTAAATTGCAGGGCGAGCAGGCGGTCACCACATTGCCCCAAAGGGTATGGCCCCCGCGCGAGCGGGGGATGACATGGTCGAAGGTCAGCTCCTGCGTTGGCAGCGCGTTGCCGCAATATTGGCAGGTAAA
>DUZC01000007.1 GCA_013349735.1 Rhodospirillaceae bacterium | reverse complement strand
TGAAGCTTTTTCAGGGAAAAGGGCTTTTCCAAAAACAGATTAACGCCGGATGCGTAAGCCGTCCGTTCGGCATCCGGGCCGGTTTCTCCGGTCAGAAGAATGATTTTGGTTGCCGGGTCAATGCCTTCGATGCCGCTACGGATAAGGCGGGTACATTCCAGCCCATCCATAATATCCATCTTCCAGTCCATCACGACAACGTCGGCGCCGCCATCCCGGATGGCGTCAATGGCTTCCTTGCCATTTGTGGCTTCGGCGATTTCTTCGATCCCAAGATTGCCCAGCACCATTTTAATCAGTTCAAGAAACTGCACGCTGTCTTCGACGACCACCGCCCGTTTAACCAAGCTTTTCATCTGTTGCCCCCAAAGAAATTCTATTCGACCTCAGCAAGACTTTTACGAATGCCGTCCAACAGCGTGGCCAATCGCTCCTCAAGAGTGTCGGTTAACAAGAGCGCCGTCGCAATATGAGAGCTTTTCAGCCGCGATTCAATCGCTGACGCCAAACTATGGACCTCGGCCGACTCAATCATGCCCGCAGCCCCTTTCAGGCTATGGGCTTCGCGGATCGCACCGTCTTTGTCATTTGTGGCGATTGAGGTTCGCAATCGGTCAATGCTTCCGCTTTGCTGGTCAAGAAAACTGCGCAACATTTTCAGATAGAGAGCCTTGATTCCTGCAACGCGCCGTAATCCGGCGCGAATATCCAGCCCCTCGATGGCATATGGAAAATGCTCGGTTTCCGAGTTTGGGGTTCCCATCGGCCCGAATTCCAGAGCGGCCGCATCAGCCAATCCCGTGACCCATTTATGGATGACCGCGTATAAAGTGCCAGGATTGAAGGGTTTGGTGATAAAATCATTCATGCCGGCGGCCAGGCAGGCTTCTTTATCCTGCTGCAACGCATTGGCGGTCATGGCGACGATAGGAAGCTCGGCGAAGGCTTCTTCTTCGCGGATCATTCTCGTGGCGGTTAAGCCGTCAATGACCGGCATAAACATGTCCATCAGGACAATTTCATAGTCATTGCTGCGAATTTTGGTCAAGGCCGTGCTGCCGTCCCCGGCGATTTCGACCCGCATGCCGACCATTTGCAACAGTTCGGCGGCAACCAATTGATTGGTCGCGTCATCATCCACCAACAGAACCCGGGTGCCCTTAAGCAGAGCCATTTCGTTAGCGTGAAGGCTTGGTACCCCGTCGGATCGCACCAAAGGCAATCCGACGCCCAGCGCCTGCTCATCCGCCTTTTGCATAGGCAGCAAGGCCCAGAAAACACTGCCTTTCATGGGAGCGCTTTCCACGCCGACATCACCGCCCATTAACACCGCGAGCTTTTTTGAAATGGCCAGCCCCAGTCCGGTTCCCCCATATTTTCGGGTGGTCGAAGAGTCGGCCTGCTGAAAAGATTGGAAAAGCTTGGACTGCTGCATTTTAGTCAGCCCAATCCCGCTATCTTCCACGCTAAGGCGCAATAGAAAGGTCTGTCCGCGATCCTCTTCCAGGACCAGGCTAACCGTAATCTGTCCCTGCTCAGTGAATTTGATGGCATTCGTCAGATAGTTAAGAAGTATTTGCCCAATTCGCAGGGGGTCGCCGATAACGGTAGCGGGTAAATCAGCCGGAATGATATCGCGGACCACCAGACCTTTGGCATCAGCCAGAGGCTTTATTGCTGCGATTTTGGCCCTCACCATTTCGCACAAATGGAAGGGGACTTTTTCTACAATCAATTGGCCGGACTCGATTTTTGAAAAGTCGAGAATGTCATTGATGATGCCCATCAGGTTTTGCGCCGATCGGGCGATGGTCTCAAGGAAAGAGCGTTCGCGGGTGGGAAGATTACCGCTGAGCGCCAAATGGGTCATGCCGATGACGCCATTCAAGGGTGTGCGGATTTCATGGCTCATATGGGCCAGGAACTCCCCTTTGGCGCGGGATGCCGCTTCTGCTTGATCCCTGGCCTCCAACACCGCCCATTGGGCTTGTTTGCGCTCGGTGATATCGCGCGAGGAATTGAACAACAGGGCTTGTCCGTCCAATTCAAAGGGAAACCCCGTGATTTCGACATCCAGCACGCTGCCATCCTTGCGGCGGTGGCGTGTTTCAAAAACCCTGGTGCCATCCTGCACAAATTGGCTGGCGACCAAGGTACGCAGTTCGTCACCAGAAAAATCGGCCTCCCATACCGCGACATTTTTGCCGATCAATTCATCCGGCGCATAGCCCAGCATCCGGCTGAAGGATTCGCTGGCCTCCAGCAGATTGCCATCAATATCAAGAATATGAATGCCATCACTGGCGGCCTTCAGCAGAGTTTGGGCCCGTCTGGATTCGCGTTTGGATCGGGCGATCGCCAGTGCCTCGCGATAGATGGCGCGGTTGGCGAAGCGCAGCAACATGAGAAAGCTGCTGGCAAGCACCAGGGTCGCCAAGACCAATTTCCAAAGCGACTCAAGCCAGGGTTCCAGGATCGAAATCTTCGACTGGCTAACCGCCACCAGAAGCGGGTAGTCGTCCAGAGCCTCGTAGGCGATCAGACGTTTCTCATGTTTCGTGCCAGGTTCCGGGGCCTTTGGCAGCATCGCCAGAAGCACACCATCATTGCGCCATAACCCAATATTGTCGTCGGCATGCAGCCTTACCTTGTCAAAAAGCCGGTCGATATGGCTGGTCTCAATGCCGCAAAAAATGACGCCCAGGAAATGTCCTTGGGCGTCATGGAGTGCCCGGGTAATTGGGATCAGTTTTTTTCCGCTAAGACGCCCAACCAAGACAGTGCCGATCAAAAAGTCGGCGCCGGCCTGATGATCGCGGAAATAAGGGCGATCCGCATAATTTATGGCGGGGATGACGTTCTCTTGACTGCTCCAGACCAGGTTGCCGTCAGCGTTGATCAGCAGGACATAAGCGATTTCCGGGAAAAGCTGTATCAGAGAGCCCACATCGGAGCGGTCAAGCGCCACCAGCTTTTTACCGTCCGGGCTCAAGGCCTGGGGGGCCAGATGGCGGAGAACCGAATCACTTAAACGAAACAAAGTCTGGACATTTTCTGCCAGTAGTTTGGCCGAGGTATTGTTTTGTATGCGGGCAATTTCGATGGCAGACAGATAGCCATTGTAAGCAAAAAGGCTGGCAAAGGCGAACAGGCAGAACAATAGCCCCGCCGCGAACAGCCGAAAGGTCGTTTTAATGCGCCTGGTCGGGTGGGCGCGGTGGGAAAAAGACGGGGGCGGAGTGTTGTCCATGTCAGGTCTTTTGTACAACCCCCCGCGCTTGAAAAAAAGCGGAAGTCGTTTCATCCCTGCATTGGAGAGGAAGAAAAGAAGGCCCCTCTAATTTTGCAGTGCAGTCTTTCGAATGCCGATATTGACTGTTCCCTTTGCCGGGCACATTGTAAGAACGCACGTTTACAGGTTGACGGAGCGGGGTCGTGGCTGTCTATGGATATTGCCGCGTTGGCGATGATGGTCAGCAGGAAAAGACAGAAACACTGGCGATGCAGCGCCAGCGTCTTGATGAATATTGTCGGGACTGCGGCGTAATCCGAGACCGAACTTTTGTCGATCGCGGGGTTGATGGCACCCGCCCGCTGGGCGATCGTCCGCAAGGGGGGCGGCTCCTGGCCAGACTTGGCCAGGGGGATGTCGTTATGGCCTCGCGCCTGGATCGGCTCTTTCGATCCGCGCAGGATGCGCTGACGATTTGCGCCTCTTTTAGGGCCGCGGGGGTCTCGCTGCATTTGATCGATCTCGGGGGTAATGTTTCCGAAGATGGCATTGGTCGGTTCTTGCAAACGGTTCTGGCGGCGGTGGCGGTCAGCGAGCGGGATCGCATTGGTGACCGGATCCGGGACGTTAAGGCGGAACAAAGGATAAGGAACCGTTATCTCGGCGGCTTTGTGCCCTTTGGATGGCGCAAAACAGTGGATGGGGACATCGTTTCTCATTTGGCCGAACAGGCCGCAATCCAAAGGATGATAGTGCTTCGCAATCAGGGTGGGTCCTTGCGGGCCATTGCCGGGGTCATGAGCGCGGAAGGCTTCCAACTGACTCATGCCGGGGTGCAAAAAATTATTCGGGCGGCCGAGCGGCGCGACGGATCGCGGCGCGCTTTACCTTCTGACCTGATGTGATGGGGTTGGCTTGTCATGGCACGGATGAAGGAAGACTACAAATCGCTGTCAGGCCCACAGAAAGCGGCCATCCTTATGTTGTCGCTGGGGGAAGAACAATCTTCGCGGCTGTTCGCCATGATGGCCGACGAGGAAATCAAGGAACTGTCCCAGAGCATGGCCTCTTTGGGTACGGTGAATGCTGGTGTCGTGGAACGGCTGTTTGTCGAGTTCGCGGATCAGATTTCTTCTACCGGTTCTTTGGTTGGTTCTATCGACAATACGGAACGCCTGCTCCTTAAAACCCTGCCGAAAGACCGCGTCGATCTGATCATGGAAGAAATCCGTGGTCCGGCCGGTCGAACCATGTGGGACAAGTTGGGCAATGTTCATGAAACCGTTCTGGCCAATTATCTGAAGAATGAATATCCGCAGACCGTGGCGGTGGTGTTGGGCAAGATTAAGCCGGATCATGCGGCCCGCGTGCTGTCGATGTTGCCCGAAAATTTCGCCATGGAAGTGATTATGCGACTTTTGCGCATGGAGGCAGTGCAAAAGGAAGTGCTGGATGGCGTCGAAAAGACGCTGCGCACCGAGTTCATGTCCAATCTGGCAAAAACCGCCCGCCGCGATGCACATGAATTGATGGCCGATATTTTCAACAATCTCGACCGCAATGCCGAGAACCGCTTCATGAGTGCTCTGGAAGAGCGCAACCGGGAATCGGCGGAACGCATCAAGGCGCTGATGTTTACCTTCGAGGATCTGGTGCGGATCGATATGGCCGGGATCCAGGTGCTGTTGCGCAATGCCGAAAAGGACAAACTGGCGATGGCCCTAAAGGGCGCTTCGGATTCGGTCAAAGAGCTGTTCTTCAAGAACATGTCCGAGCGCGCCGGCAAAATGCTGCGTGAGGACATGGATGCCATGGGACCGGTGCGCTTGCGCGATGTCGATCAAGCGCAAAGCATCATTGTCGCCATGGCCAAGGATCTCGCGGCCAGCGGCCAGATCGTCATTTCCGAAGGCCGTGATGCCGATGAACTGGTTTATTGACCGGACAATCCATTCACCCGGTTGATTTCCGCCTGGATCCGCTCGGTGACGTCAACCAGATCGGTCAGCAATGTGACATCGAAATCGCCGCGCGCGGTCTGGATTGCCTTGGCGATGTCATTCAATGCCTTGGTGTCGTCGCTGATCGTGCTGCGCCGCCACTGCGCCGTGTCGTTATAGAGCTTTTGCGAAACATTTTTGATTTCTTCGACATTGGCCAGGACAGTGCTGTCGGTGCCACCGATCCGATAAACTGTCTCATAAATGGTCTTGGCTAACCAATTAAGCTGGACCCCTTGGCGCTGAAATTTTAATTGGCTGATGCGTTGGGATGCCGCATCAATTTCTTTGGTAAGAGCCAGTTCGCTCAGGCGTTTGATCTTTGCCGCCAGCGGATTTGGCGGCTCGATTTCAGGGATGACTTCGGCGCCGGGCGGATTTTCTTTTCGGCGCGTTGGCCCTGTATAATTTCGGGTGACGACGAAGGGCAGCCGGGAACGCGCCAGACCATCCAGTCTTGTTAACAAATGGCTGGCCACCAAAGGCATTTTTAAAATATCGTCGGGGCCGCAATCGATGACATTCTGCATGAATTCCGGTGTCGGGCGGGTCAAATAAAAGCAGACGATGGGAAAGGGGTGGCTGCCGATGCGGCCGTCGCGGATTTCTTTGCAGAATCTGGCGTAATTTAAGTCATTTTGTCCAGCTTGCAGAATAACCAAGTCAAATTGTGTTTGCTTGAATTTGTTAATTGCCTCCTTAAACTCATCAGTAATAGCTAAATCGCCGCGACTATACTGATGTTCTAGAATGCTTTTTATTTCTTGACGAAAATCATTGTCCTTAGTAATTACAAGAATGCTTAATTTTACGAAATAGCTTGATCCGCTATCAATCGATTTCTTAAGAATCGACATGGCCCGTCCATTCTCTGCGCTGGCGGGCATTGCCCGGACATCAAGACGAATAAAGTCGAGCATAAAGAGTTGGTGAGCAAGAGAAGATATTTATAAAATTCGAGGCGAAGTTACAAACTGTTACAATATAGCCGTCTGGCCGTCATTAAGCTGGAGCAAGGGTCTGTTAATGTCCAAAAATCAATGAGGCGAGGAATCCCGATGGCCCTGAATAAAACGATAGTGATTGCGGCATTTTCCTTTTTGGCGGCTTCCGCTGCCCTGGCCGCTGAACCCACGGCCCCATCTCAAAAGATGGATCACGCGGCCATGCATCAGATGATGTGCAGCGAGCATTTTGCGCGCGAAGCCGCTAATTTGGCCTATCTTGAATCAAAGCTTGATCTGACCGAGGCTCAGCGTCCGCTTTTCGCCAAATGGCGGCAATCGCTGCAGGACGGCCAGGCCAAAGCCAAAACCAGCTGTCTGGCCGGAGCAGAAAAGGGTGCTGGGCATCACACGGCACTTGACCATGAAGACCATATGGAAAAAATGCTGGCGGCCAGATTGGAACAATTGCAGGCCTCGCGCCCGGCTTTGACGGCCCTCTATGAATCCCTTAAGCCTGAGCAGCGCCAGGTCCTTGATCAGGCCGCGCATCATCATGGGCACCGGCATGCCGGTATGATGAATGGGATGGAAGGGCATCATCCCGCCATGGAGCCTATGCATCAATAAAAAATCAGCTGGCTTGGGGGGATAGACGGGCCAGAAGGTCCGGCAGGTTTCCTTCAAAGGGAACCCCCCCGACATGGGTCAGACGGCTGCCGGCGTCAGCCCAAATTTTGCCTCCCATACCGCGCCAGCGGCGACAGAAACCATAATCTTCACTGAGATAGACCCGGGTTTCGGGGTCGATAAGACATTCGAAGAAATTATAGCAATTGCCGCTGGCAAGGGCATCATTGGCGCCGAGTTCCGCCCCGTTGAAGCGCAATTCGGGATAGCGTTCGCCAATATCTAAAAAGACCTGACGCCGGATCATCAGGAAGCCGGTGCCGATCGTTTTGACTTCGAGAAAGCGACCTTGGTAACTGAGATGCTCAGGGTCAACCAAATCAACGATATAGCTGAGGGCTGCGGCGGGTAGGTTCCCATGGCCTGAACGCGCGGTTTCGGCGATCAGTTTCCAATCCAATTTTTTCATTGGATAGACCGCACCGGCCACATCCAGTCCGCTGTCAAGCAAGGCAAATACCTGCTCGGCAGGGAACCCGATATCGGCATCAATAAAGATCAAATGCGTGGCGCTGGGATCATCAAGAAATTGGCTGACAATCAGGTTGCGCGCCCGCGGGACCAGTGAATCGTTACCCAAGAGCTGAAAGGTCAGCTTGAGTCCGCGTCGAATGCAAGCAAGTTGCAGGTTCAGAACGGATATCAAATAGTGATGGGTAACCTGACCGCCATAGCAGGGCGTGCCAACCACAATATGGTAAGGCGGTTCCTGGCTGCTGCCTTCGGCCTTATTGCTCATCGCCTAACGGATCCTGGATGATGACACCAAACCAGCCAAGTCCGCGAAAGTTCTCAAAGCCCTGTCCTTTGGCAAAACCAACCAGCCGGCCGTCCTGTTTGACATAAGTCCCGTGCGTTCGGCTATCCACCTCCAAGGGCAAAGAATGCGCGAGGACCCCTCGTTTGTCCGAGGCGGCAATGATGCGGCATTGGGCATCCAAAAGCAGGCAATGGGTTCGCGTTACCTCATCCTCGTCGACGCGAACGCCATCGACGACGATTTGGCCCTGTGCCTCCCAATCGAAATGGGCGGCGATGACCCCCGCCGGCTTGCCGTCAACACGAACCGGGGCCGCAAAAGTGATGATGGCCTTATCGCCAAGCAGCGGGGATTTATAAACATTTGTGGCCACGAACGGTTCGGCTCCGCCACCGGAAAGGGCATTGCGGAACCAGTCTAGGTCGGTCAGGCCGGTGCTCTTAACGCCGGGATATTGCCGGTCACGGGCGCTGGCTACAATTTTCCCGCGGGCATCGATCAACCACAGATCCAAATAAACCGTGAAGATGTCCGCCAAGGCTGACAGCCGGTCGGCTGCCCGCTGCACCCTGTCCTCAGACAAGGCGCGGCCTAAAGTCTCGTCTTGGGACCAGGCGCGGACATCGCAGGCGCGATCGCAGAGGCTGCGATCGACCATCCGGATCATCGAAGTGGCGAAATCAATCAGCCGTGTGCCGCGCATATGGCCGATCATTCGGCTGCCTAATTCATTCAACTCGCCGACCGCCCCCTGCAATTCGCGCGAAAACTCCTGCGCAACCACGGTCACATTGTCGGATACGCTTTTTACTTCATTGGCGACCACCGCGAAGCCCCGGCCCAATTCGCCGGCGCGTGAGGCTTCGATCATGGCATTGAGCGCAAGAATGCGGGTGCTGCGAATAATCCCGTCGATGGCACCCAGGCGCCGGTCGGCGATATCGGATACCTCTTGGGAAAGGACGAGTATTCTTTCTGGATCGGCCATTTCGGTCCTGCTTCAAATTGGGCGCGAACAATCCGCCTTGGTCGATGGAAACGCTATCGCATCTTACTTCCGACGGGCGGCCATGACGTTTAGGGTCGTCGTTATCAGTTTCGCCGGATTGAAGGGCTTGGCAACAACCCCATTGGCGCCGGCTTCACGGATATCGGTAACGATTGCCAGGGTTGTGTCATCGGTCAGCATAATAAAAGGCACTTTGCGATGGGCTTCCGGTGTTGACGCATCCTGCCGTAAGGTTCGCACCATCCTCAATCCACCGACATCCAGATCGCAGATGATCAGAGCCCAGTCCTGGTCGGAGTTGCGCAGGATCTGCATGGCGGTCACGCTGTCTTCTACTTCGACAATGCTGGCGACCCCGGCTTCGCGGAGATTTCTGTTCATTTCGCCTCGGGAATAGGGCACCTCGTCAACAATCATCACCGCGCCCGTCAGGGCCGCCAGGGGGCGCGCAGAAGAAGAGTCCATCGGGGGCATTCGTTACTCCAGGTGCGACAGCAAAAACCTGCTGCAAAGCCATATATTTTTTGGCGTGACCTGATTATCGGTCAGCAAGCTGGACGGTGCAAGTCATGGTTTGTCAGCGTTTCATGGCCGGGAACCCCAGCCATACCCAATTTGCATAGAGCCCATCGGTATTGTGCGTTTGATCTTTATCCTGGGAGCATATTAGGGTGCCACTCCTGAATGGAGTATTTTGCCAATGGCGAGTTTCGCCGACGATCGCGAGAAAATATGTAAAAATAAAGGCTGCGACGATGAAGCCATCGGTCGCTGCTTCGAGCAATCTGGTCAGCGCGAATTGGTTTTCTGCCAGAAAGATGGATATTTTTTCGTGAAAGTCGATGGCCGGGAACGGCTGAGAACCGATAATTGGCGGACCGCCTACGGTTTTTTTCTCAGTCTTTCAAACCGTTAGAGTCTAAGTCGTAAAAACGGCACAAAAGAGCGGGCCCGCAGAACGATGACGGGCGCGGTAGGTCTCGGTGGCTCCCAGTAATCTCGACAGAGCAGGGCTTCAGAAATCGGCCTCGGCGCGCGCCAGGATTCCGTCGGGGTCGCTGATTTCGGCGTGGCGGATTGCTTCAGCGACGGCTGCCAGACAATCGGTTTCCTTCTGTCCTTCCGCATCCAACTGCCACCGGGCGTTGCGGCCTTCCGCCGAGAGCAAGGCGCTGTCGGTCTGCAAATCCGTGGCTTCGGCCAGAAGTTCGGCGGCCCTGGCGGCATGCCGAGCACATTCAGACCGGGCATTAGCGGCTACGGCCTTAGCGGCTTTGGCTGAGCGATCATCCCCGGACAGCCATCCCTTGGCCCAATCCTTCCAGGCTTTGTCTGACTCGGTTTCCTGCGCCGCCAAAACAGCGTAGGCGACGGCCTGTGCGACGCTCAGCTTGGTTCCAAGATCGGTTGTCATGGTACGTTCCCGGTTTGGTTTCTAGTTAAAGTTATGTCCGGCAGCAAATCGCCGGACGGGGTCGCTATCTCAGGAGGAAGGTCGCTGTCCGTCAACCTCAAAATTGAGGTTAAGCTGATTTTCCTTGAAAGTTAGGATTTTGCTTGGGTAGGTGCGGATTTTCTTGCAAAGATGCTTGAAGCTGTCGGCGCGGAGTCATAGTATCCGTGCGCGATTTTGTGCCGCGAAGCTTGCGTGCCTTTTATTAGGTGGGTGGGCGGTGCCAATTTACAAAGAGTTTAGTGGGAGGAATAGGGGCCGATGACCCTGCGAATTACACGCCGCCGTGCCATCACCGTGCTCGCCGCTGCTGCCGGTATTCCATTGGTGTTCAAAGCCGGTCGGGCCCAGGCCCGACAGATTGAGTGGACTGGGTTCACGCTTGGTGCACCTTCGACCATTCGGCTTTACCATAATGACGAGGCCAAGGCGCGCGCTGCCATTGATGCAGGCTTGGCCGAACTGGCCCGACTGGAAGCGGTTTTTAGCCTCTATCGTCCGGAGTCGACCATCTCTTTGCTCAATCGCCAAGGTGTGGTTGAGCAGGCTCCTCCCGAATTCCTTGAAATGCTGTCTCGGTCGGTAGCTCTGGCGCAATGGACGGACGGTGTCTATGACCCAACCGTTCAGCCGCTTTGGCAGCTTTATTTCCGCCATTTTACCGCGGCTCAAATTGACCCGGCCGGACCTTCGGCGTCCGATTTGGCGGCGGCCCGTGAATTGGTTGGATGGCGGGGATTGGAAATTGATACCCAACGCGCCCGGGTGGCTTTTGCCCGTCCCGGCATGGGGTTGACCTTAAACAGCGGCGCGCAGGGCTTCATTACCGATCGTGTGGCTGGCGTGCTTCGCCAACATGGTTTTGAAAATATGCTGGTGGATATGGGCGAGCCTCGTGCCTTGTCGACCAGGCCGGATGGATCGGCCTGGCGCATCGGCATCGCCAATCCTGCCAATCCGAAGCAGGCGATCACGACTTTGGAGGTCGTCGATAAATGCGTGGCCACCTCGGGCGGCTATGGCACTGTTTTCGATCAGGATGGAAAATTTACCCATATCATCAATGCTCGGACCGGAATGACCGTTCCCGCGCTGCTCGGGGTTTCGGTGGTTGCCAATACAGCATTCCTTGCCGATGGTTTGGCCACCAGCATGCTGCTGGTTCCGGTTGAGCAGCGTCAGACGGTTCTGCGTGCGGCCGGTGGCTTGAAAGCCGTCTATGTTACGCCGGAAGGCGTGGTGTCGACGGTCGAGGCCTGAGGTCATGGCCGGAGCCTTTGCCGAAGCGGGCGGGCATCCCCTGGTGGAAGGGCTGGCGCGGGTGGTGGGTGCTGAAGGTGGCCGCATCTGGCTCGAGCCAGAGCAAACCAGCACCTGTGGCGGCTGCCATTCTGCTGCGGCTTGCGGCGTGAAGTCGGGACAAAACACGCGGCGCCTGGAGGCGCGGCGGTTTGTTCTCGACAACGAAGCCGGCTTAAAGATCGGCGAGCGCGTGGTGGTCGGGATTTCTGAATATGCTTTGATCCGGGCTTCTTCCATTGCTTACGCTGTTCCCTTGCTGTCGATGATTGGCGGGGCCGTGGCGGCTCAGTTGACCTTTGGCAATGATGGCGCGGCCATGATCGCTGCGGTGGCTGGTTTGGGGTTTGGCGTGTTGGTGGCCCGTGGGCGGGCAGGCCGTTTATTGGCGCGGGGTGAATTGACGCCGCGTTTTCTTCGCCGGATTGCTGCGGGCGAAGAGTGTCACGTTGATTAGGCGAGGGGGATGACGCCGTGCAGGACCTGATACTGCTGATTGTTGGGACGGCTTTGGTAAACAATGTCGTTTTGGCGCGCTTTCTTGGTCTTTGTTCCTTCATGGGGGTAACAACGAAGGTCGACACCGCCGTTGGCCTGGGCATGGCCACGACTTTTGTGATGACCGTGTCCTCGGTCCTGGCCTGGGCGGTTGAGACCTATCTGTTGGTGCCTTATGGCCTTGGCTATTTACGGACCGTAACTTTCATTTTGGTGATCGCCGCCGTTGTGCAATTTACCGAATCGGTGGTGCGCAAAGTTTCGCCGTCCTTGTTTCAGACATTGGGCATTTACTTGCCGCTGATCACCACCAACTGCGCGGTGCTGGGCATCCCATTGTTGAACGTCCATGACAAATTCAATTTCATTCAAAGCATGCTGAATGGGTTTGGGGCGGCGCTTGGCTTCAGCATGATCCTGGCGATCTTCGCCGGGCTGCGGGAACGGCTGGCTTTAGCCGACGTGCCCAGGCTGTTTATGGGGCCGCCGATCGGTTTTATCACCGCCAGCCTTCTGGCGCTTGCCTTCATGGGTTTCTCAGGCATCCACACCAATTAGGAGACCGGCCATGATTTTAGCCATCGGCAGTCTAACGGCAATGGGAGCGGCACTCGGTACAGTGCTTGGCGTGGCGGCCCGCTATTTTGCGGTTGAGGGAAATCCGCTGGAAGCCGAAATTCTGGGTCTTTTACCAGGCTCCAATTGCGCTCAATGCGGCTTCGTCGGGTGCGCCGGCGCCGCGGCCGCTTTGGCTGCGGGCGAAGCTCAGGTTACGCTTTGTCCACCCGGCGGCAAGGCCGTTGCAGAGAAGCTGGCGAAAAAGCTTGGGGTGTCGGTGGATCTTTCCCATGCCGAAGATAAGGGCCCTCAGGTGGCCTTTATCAACGAAGACTCCTGCATTGGATGTCTGCGTTGCATCAAGGATTGCAGCACCGATGCCATCGTCGGCGCGCCCAAGCAGATGCATACGGTGGTTTCAGAGGTTTGCCATGGATGCGGCAAATGTTTCAAAGTCTGTCCGACCGAGGCCATCGAAATGCGACCGATCGCCACGACCATAGAAACCTGGCATTGGCATAAGCCAGGATCGACTCTTTCGCATTGAGGAAACGAAGGCATGAGGATTTTCCCCGTTCGTGGCGGCGTTCATCTTGAATATCGCAAGGAACTGACCAGCGAGAAGGCCATTGTTGCCCTGCCTTTGCCCAAGATCCTGCTGATTCCGGTTCAGCAGCATATGGGGGCACCGGCGATAACGATGGTCAAGGTTGGCGATAGCGTTGGCAAAGGCCAGGTGGTCGCCCGAGGACAAGGTTTGGTTTCAGCGCCGGTCCATGCCCCGACCTCAGGGAAGGTGGTCGAGATTGAATATATTACCGCGCCGCATCCCTCGGGTTTGCCTCAAATTACCATCGTGCTGGAGCCTGATGGTTTAGACCAATGGGCTCAGTTGCCGGACCCCATCGCCGACCCCTTTGCGGCGACGCCGGCGGCCATCCGCGAACGGGTCGCCGCCAGCGGTATTGTCGGCATGGGAGGGGCCACTTTTCCATCGGCGGTCAAGTTGGGCCTTGGCGCCCGGAATAAATTGGACACGCTGCTGCTTAACGGTGCGGAATGTGAGCCCTATCTGACCTGTGATGACCGACTGATGCGCGAGCATGCCGAGGAAGTGCTGGACGGCGCGCGGATTATGGCCCACGCCCTTGGAACGGCCCAGATTATCGTTGCCATTGAAGGTAATAAGCCAGAGGCGCTGGCCAGTATGACGAAGGCTGCTGCGGGCTTCGCCAATATTTCTGTCGCCACGGTACCGGTCCAATATCCGATGGGGGCCGAGCGTCATTTGACCCTTGCGGTGACAGGACGCGAAACACCGGCCCGTAAATTAACGGCGGATGTTGGGGTTGTCGTCCATAACGTCGCCACGGCGAAGGCCGTGCATCATGCGGTGCGTTTTGGTCGGCCCTTGGTGTCGCGTGTCGTAACCGTCAGCGGCCATGCGGTTGCCGAGGCCAAAAATGTAGAAGTGCCGTTGGGGACCAAGGTTGCCGATTTGCTGGCGTTTTGCGGCGGACTGTCGTCTCCGCCGGCGCGGGTGATCAGCGGTGGTCCGATGATGGGCCAGCCACTGCCATCCCTTGAGGTTCCTGTGGTCAAAGGAACCTCGGGAATTCTTGCTTTAACCGCATGGGAAAGCAATGAGGCACCGGCGCAACCCTGTATTCGCTGTGGGAACTGCGTCAATGTCTGTCCTTGCGGGTTAGTGCCGGTGGAGATGGCGGCCTTTGTTCGCAACGAGAAATTAGAAAACGCAGCGCAGATTGGCTTGATGGATTGTGTTTCCTGTGGGGGATGTTCCTATATCTGTCCTTCGCACATTCCTTTGGTCCATTATTTCAATTATGCCAAAGGGCGTTTGAATGCCATGGACCGTGACCGTCGCAAGCGGGATTTGGTCAAGACGCTGGTTGAGGCCAGAGGCGCCCGTTTAGAGAAACAAGCACAAGCCAGAAAAGAAGCTGCCGCTGCCGCTGCGGCGGCTGCTGCCGCCGCGCAAGCTGCCAACCCCGATGCGAACAGGCCTAATCCATGAATACCGCAGCCCAAAGAAGCGCGCCATTCGCCCATGCGCCGACCAGTATCCAGAACACCATGTCGACGGTGTTGCTGGCGCTGATCCCGGCGACCTTGTTTGATGCTTGGCTCTTTGGCTGGCCGGCCATTGTGATGTTTCTGACAACGGTCGGGTCTTGTCTGGCCGCGGAAGCAGCCTGTTTGCATTTGGGAAAGCGGCCCTTGCAGCCAACCCTGTTTGATGGATCTGCGGCTTTGACCGGCTGGTTGCTGGCGATGAGTCTGCCGCCATGGTCGCCCTGGTGGATTTCCGTTATTGGCGCCATTTTTTCTATTTGCCTTGCCAAGCATGTCTTTGGAGGGCTGGGTCAAAACCCCTTCAATCCCGCGATGGTTGGTCGTATTGCCTTGTTGGTGTCCTTTCCCTTGCAGATGACCAGCTTTATTGCGCCGCGCCCCCTGATGTCGGCTGGAGCACCGGGGTTGGGCGAAAGTCTGGCGATCATCTTTGGCGGGCATGCCAATCTTGATGGAATCAGCGCGGCTTCGGCACTTGGTTACGTCAAGACAGAATTGTCGCGGGGTATTCCGGTATCCGAATCGGCCTCTCATGTTCCAAATCTGATGGACATGGCCATGGGCATGCATCCTGGCAGTTTTGGCGAGACATCGGCCCTGCTGATTTTGGCGGGTGGCCTGTTCCTTTTGGCACGGCGGGTGATTTCCTGGCATATCCCGGTCGCGGTTATCGCCACCTTGTTTTTCATGGGTTCAGTGTTTTCGGCCGTTGACCCGGGGCGCTTCACGAGCGGTTCTTTTCAGGTCTTTTCCGGTGCCACCTTTCTCGGGGCCTTCTTTATCGCCACCGATTATGTCACCTCTCCGGTTTCTAAACCGGGGCAGTTGGTCTTTGGCTTCGGCGTTGGTTTATTGACTTGGGTCATCCGAAGTTTCGCCGGATATCCCGAAGGGATGGCTTTTGCCGTTTTGTTGATGAATGCGCTCACACCACTTATCGATCACCATATTCGCCCGCGCGCATTTGGTCGTACCCGCAAAGGTGATCCGCTGCCGGTGAAGGGGGAATAATGAACGGGCGCACGCTGTATCACGCCCTGGTCCTGGGGGCATTCTGCCTGGGCTTCGGCACATTATTAGCAACGACGGATCTTTTGACGGCAGACGAGATCAAACTGCGCCAGGTTGAGGATTTGCAAGCCTCCTTGGGGCAGGTGATTCCGGCGTCGATCCATGACAACAACCCGGTCAACGATGCCATTGTCATGAAGAATGAGGAAGGCAAGGAGATCACCATCTATCGGGCAACGCGCGGTGGACGGGTAACCGGCGTCGCCTATGAATTGCTGGGCAGCGGTTATGGGGGCGAGATCCGTCTGTTGCTCGGCGTCGATGGTGACGGCAAGATCTTAGGTGTGCGGGCGACCGAGCACCGGGAAACGCCAGGCCTTGGCGACAAGATTGATGTTGCGAAAACCGATTGGATTTTGCGCTTTACCGGCCTTTCCCTGGGGGCTCCCCCAGCCGACAAATGGAAAGTCAAAAAGGACGGTGGGCAATTTGACCAGTTCTCCGGCGCCACGATTACGCCGCGCGGCGTGGTTTCGGCGATCCGAAGTGGGTTGGAATTTTTCGCCGCTCATAAAACCCAGATGCTGGAGGTTCACTGATGGCCGACTCTTATAGCCGCATCATCAAAGATGGTCTCTGGGAGAACAATGGTGTTCTCTGCCAGATGCTGGGTATGTGCCCGACCATGGCGATGACCACCAGTGCCACAAACGGGCTTGGCATGGGTTTGGCGACTGCTTTTGTTATGGCTACGTCAAATCTGCTGATCGCGGCATTGCGGGGATATATTACTCAGGAAGTTCGTATTCCGGTCTATATCCTGATCATTGCCGCCATGGTGACTTTGGTGGACCTGTCCCTGAATGCTTATATGCATGAACTCTATAAGGTTCTCGGCCTGTTTATTCCTTTAATCGTTTCCAATTGTTTGCCGCTGGGTCGGGCCGAGGTTTATGCCTCGAAGGAGCCGGTGCTTCCTTCTTTTCTTGATGGCGTGTTCATGGGATTGGGCTTCACCGCCTCTTTGACGGTGATTGGCGCCTGCCGTGAAATCGTCGGGTCCGGCACCTTGTTCGCGGATGCTCATTTATTGCTGGGGCCGGTTTTCTCGTTTCTGGAAACCCGTGTTTTGCCGGCCGATACCGGTATTCTGGTTGTGGTCTTGCCGCCAGGCGGCTTTCTGGCCACGGGCTTGCTGCTTTCGCTTAAGCGCATTCTGGATATTCGTGCAGGTAAGCCGATCCGGCTTGCTGGCGCCCATTCGGTGTAAGGGGATAAACAATGAAAGTCGGGGTTGTTTACGCCACTCCGGCCAGGCAGGCCTGGCTTACCATTGATGTTCCTGAGGGGGCGACGGTACAGCAAGCCATTGACCGTTCTGGCATCCTGTCCCAATTTCCGGAAATCGATCTGGCGCAACAGAAGGTTGGCGTTCAAGGCAAGGTGACGGCCTTGGACGCGGTGGTTGATGATGGAGCGCGGATCGAAATTTACCGGCCCATTACGGCTGACCCGAAAACCGTTCAGCGCCGGGCTCAGGAAAGCTAATTAAGGCAGGGCCGGATATAAGGTCGGTTGGCCTCCCACAATTCGTCAAGAATTGCTGTTGCGGCGCTGGTAGAATCCACGACCGGGTCGGTTAGCAGGGCTTGAAGGGCAATTTCCCTCGAGCCATGTACGGCCGCTTCGACGGCTAATTGTTGGACGCTGGCCTGGGTTCTTAGCAGTTGAGCAATCGCTTCGGGAAGGGGGCCCAGCGAGACCGGATGGACGCCGGCAGCGTCAGCCATCAGGGGAACCTCGACCGCCAAATCTGCGGGCAGATTGGGGATGACGCCCCGATTGAGGACAATCCCCGATTCGATAAAACGCTTCTGGTTATGCAGACATCCGGCGATGACTGCCACGGCGCGTTCGCCCCAGGACGGGGTCCGCCATTCCTCGGGCAGCGGTGTTTTTCCGGCAATGGCATCATCCATCATCGCGTTCAGAATGCCGCGACCGCGTTCATCCTCAGCGAAATTAAAGCCATGTTCACCGGCTTCCCAGCCATAGGGAAGAAACTCGCCCATATGGTCGTCACTGCAACTTGGCCACAGACCGAAGGCATGAAACATTTTTCGGGTCAGCGGGGTGAACGAGGCATCATGGGAGGGTTCACATTGTCTGAGCAGGGGATAGAGGTCTTGTCCGGTGGTGCGGTCATGCAGATGCATGACCCATTGGAAATGGTTGAGCCCGGCCCCCCATAAATCCACGTCTTTTTCCGGCCGGCCAATGATCTGGCAGATGAACCAACGGGCGAGAAACAGGCCATGGCACAGGCCGAGGGCACGGATCTTGGTGTATTTGCAAAGACCAAGCACGACCCTGCTTTCCGGGTTGGTCAAATTGATGAACAGTGCATTGGGGCAATAGCGTTCGACATCCCGCGCCAGATCAAAAATCAGGGGCAATGTCCTTAGCGTAAAAAACAGGCCGCCCGGTCCGCCATTTTCACCCAGGGTATGTCGGATGCCATGTTTTTTTGGTACGGAGAAATCGAGTTGCCACAGCCGATTGCGCTCGATAGCAACCGAGCAAATGACAAAATCGGCGCCGGGCAGCGCGGCCTTGCGATCGGTTGTTTGTTCCAAGGTCAGGGAAAGGCCGCTTTGGCGGCGCATAACCTCGGCCAAGTCGGCCATGCGCTGCAATTGTTCGGCATTGGTGTCCACCAGGGTCAGCGTGCATCCTGACAGTTCGGTGGAGGTAAAAATGTCGCGAAATAAACTGAGCCCGAAGGCGGCGCTGCCTGCTCCAAGAAAGACGATTTTGGCGCTATTGCCCATTTGCCTTTTCCTTGTAGCGGCGACCGACACTCGGCCGAGGGTGTTTGTTCCCCCGGCCGAGTGCGGTTACCGTTACGGCACCATGCCGGGCAGCAAGTAAGCCTGGATCACAGTAATTATGCCGATAATGCAGACAAAGAACAGGCTATGTTTGACAGTAAAGCGGAACAGATCCGACTCCTTGCCGACCAAGCCCGTTGCCGCGCAGGCCACCGCGATGGATTGCGGTGAAATCATTTTACCGGTGACACCACCGGTCGTATTGGCGGCGACCATCAGTACGTCCGGTGCGCCAATTTGATGCGCGGTATTGGCCTGCAGGCTGCAGAACAGCGCATTGCTTGAGGTGTCGGAACCGGTCAGGAAAACGCCCAGCCAGCCGAGGATCGGCGAGAAGAACGGATAGATGGCGCCAGTGCCGGCCAACAGCAGTGCCAAGGTCGATGACAGGCCTGAATAATTGGCGATATTGGCAAAGGCCAGAACCGTGCCGATAGAATAAATTGGACGGGCCAATTCACTAAAGGTCTCGCCAAGGGTTTTCAGCGCATCGCCCGGTTTCATTCCCAGCAGAAGGATGGAAATGATGGCCGAGATAAGAATGGCTGTACCCGTCGCCGAAAGCAGATTCAGGGAATAAGACGCAGCATAAGGCGTCGCGGTGGCGACGATGGGCATGGTCTTAATAACGAGCTTGTCCAGGCCGGGGAAGGCAAAAGTAATCACCGTCGATTCCAGGGCCCCACCCTTGGCGAACAGATCCTTAAAGGGCTTAAGGCTCCAGACCGTAACCACGGCGGTCAGGATCAGGAAGGGGGCCCAGGCCTTGATGATCTGCCCCAGGGAATAAAGATGCGCCGTCTGTTCTACCGCCGCCTCATTAGGATTGAAGCGGAAAATCTTCTTGGGCTTCCAGAATTTCAGGAAGACCGTCAGCGTGACCAGGCTGATCAAAGCCGAGGTGATATCCGGCAATTCCGGGCCGACAAAATTGGAGGTAAAGAAAACGCCGCAGGCGAAGCTGGCGCCTGCTACCAGGACGGCCGGCCAAGTCTCTTTGATGCCCTTGACGCCGTCCATGATGTAGACGATCCAGAACGGAACAAACACGGCCAAAAGGGGCAATTGCCGTCCAGCCATGGCGCCGATCTTGAAGGGGTCAAGGCCGCTGACCTTGCCGGCCACCAGGATCGGAATGCCCATGGCGCCAAAAGCCACCGGAGCGGTGTTGGCGATCAGGCAAAGGCCGGCAGCATAAAGTGGATTAAAGCCAAGCCCGACTAGCAGGGCCGCGGTTATGGCGACGGGAGCGCCGAACCCGGCTGCGCCTTCGAGAAAGGCGCCGAAAGAAAAGCCGATCATCAGCATTTGCAGCCGCTGGTCCTCGGTAATCGAGATCACCGAGGCGCGAATGATTTCAAACTGACCGGTTTTTACCGTGATCTTATAGAGGAAGACCGCCGCGACGATGATCCATGCTATCGGCCACAGACCATAAATGAACCCATAGCCAAGAGACGCCAAGGCTGTGGTAACCGGCATGCCGTAAAACAGCACCGCTACGCCCAAAGCGATCACGATGGTTAGGGTCGCTGCGACATGACCTTTCATGCGCAGGATGGCCAACGCTACGAAGAAAAAGATGATCGGCAAAGCGGCGATCACTGAGGATAGCCAGATATTGCCTATTGGATCGTAGACTTGCGTCCAAGTTTGCATGGTTGCTTGTGCTCCTCCAAGTGCCGTCAGCCCATTTCTACGGTTGCCGCTTGCAGCAAGCCAAGACACATATATGTGTTGGCTCGTGCAAATCGCTCCCCCCCGGACGGTCGGCGGCTATTGCATGGCTGCATGGTAAAATAATTTTACCAAGTCTGTAAAGCGGACAAATTTGCGAGCCAGAAAAAAACCGCAATCTACCGTTTCCGTGTTGGGCTTGCCAATTCCCTGCAAGGGCTCTATTGAAAAGAGGTGCTCGCCCTGGATCTCGCTGACCGACTTCTTTACCGTGACGCTATGATGCTGGTTATCGACAAGCCAGCGGGGCTTGCCGTTCACGCCAGCGGTCGTGACAACCTACATCTTGGCCAATTCCTTGATAGTTTGTCTTTCGGATTGCCGAACAAGCCTGAATTGGCCCATCGGCTGGACCGAGACACATCGGGCTGTCTGATTTTAGGGCGCCATCGTCAGGCCTTGAAGCGACTGGGGGCCTTATTTGCGCATGGCCGTATCGAAAAGCGATATTGGGCGGTAGTGGCCGGGTCCCTATCCAGCGAGTCGGGGAAGATCGATTCGCCGCTGGCTAAAATTGGTGGGCGAGGAAATTGGCGCATGAAGGTGGATCCGCAAGGGCAGCCTTCGCTGACGGAATGGCGGCTTTTGGGAAGC